>DAIRFU010000031.1:0-12515 GCA_036794935.1 Kofleriaceae bacterium
GCTGGTGCGCCAGGTCGAGGGTCTGCTCCGGTTCGCGCTGTCCCAGTTTCAGAAAGAGGGCAAGCTGTACGTCACCGTGTGCGTGGGCTGCACGGGCGGTCGTCACCGCTCCGTCGCGGTCGTCGAGGAGCTGCGACGCAGACTCGCCGGCGAGTGGGATATCCTGGTCCGCCACCGCGATGTGGAGCGTGGGGAATGAGCGATCTCGCCGAAAAGAAAATCCTGATCCAGAACGAGCTCGGCCTCCACGCGCGCGCGGCGACCAAGCTGGTCCAGCTCGCGACGAAGTACCCGTGCGAGATCACGGTCACGAAGGACGGCCACGAGGTCAACGGCAAGAGCATCATGGGCGTGTTGATGCTCGTCGCGAGCAAGGGCACGTGGGTGACGTTGAAGGCGAAAGGGGACAAGGCTCAGGACGCGATCGATGCACTCGCGGCGCTGATCGACGATAAGTTTGGCGAGGGCAAGTAATGTCGGCGGTGCGCGAGGAGATCCGGCGAACGGGTCTCGGCGTCTCGCCAGGCATCGCGTTTGGCCGCGCCTACCTGATCGGCCGCGACACGCTCAAGGCGCCGCGACACCACGTCGAGGGTGACGACGTCGATACCGAGGTCGCGCGGCTCTACAAGGCGATCGCATCGAGTGACAAGCAGCTCGCGAAGGTCAAGGAGAAGCTCGCGAGCGAGAACGAGAGCGACTACCACATCATCACCGCGCACCAGATGATGCTCCACGACGAGCACCTGGTCGGTGCGGCGGTCGAGTACATCCGCGATGACAAGATCAACGCCGAGTGGGCGCTCCGCCGCGCGGTCGACGACATCCGCGGCGTGTTCGATCAGATCGAGGACCCGTACCTGCGCGAGCGGCGCAGCGACGTCGAGTTCGTGTTCGAGCGCGTGCTGCGCAACCTGCTCGGCCGCGACATGGGCCCGCTGTCACCGCCGCCCGACGCGATCGTCGTCGCCTACGATCTGTCGCCGGCCGACACCGCCACCCTTCACAAGGCGGCCGTCGCGGGCCTGCTGACCGACGCCGGCGGCAAGACGAGCCACACCGCCATCATCGCGCGCGCGCACGAGATCCCCGCGGTCGTCGCGCTCGAGACCATCACGGAGCTCGTCGAGACCGACGACCTGCTGCTGCTCGACGGCAGCACCGGCATGGTCATCATCAACCCGTCGGCGACCACGGTCGCGCAGTATCGCGACGAGCAGCGGCGCCAGGTCGCCGAGGGCGTGCGGTTCCATGCGATGCGCGACCTGCCGGCGCGCACCCGCGACGACATCGACGTCGCGCTGCTCGCGAACATCGATGGCCCGGATGAGCTCGAGGATGCCCTCGAGTACGGCGCGGTGGGGGTCGGCCTGTTCCGCACCGAGTACCTGTTCATGACCGGGGGCGAGATCCCCGACGAGGAGCTGCACTATCAGACCGCGGTCGCGGTGCTCGACAAGCTCCAGGGCAAGCCGGCGACGATCCGCACGTTCGATCTCGGCAGCGACAAGCTGGTGCGCTTCATCGAGGACGCGCAGCTCAACGAGCAGAACCCGGCGCTCGGGCTGCGCTCGATCCGGCTGTGCCTGTCGGCGCTCGGGCGCGACCTGTTCCGCGCGCAGCTGCGCGGGCTCCTGCGTGCATCGGCGCACGGCCCGCTCAAGCTGATGTTCCCGATGATCTCCGGTGTCGCCGAGCTGCGCGCGGTCAAGGCGGTCGTCGACAGCGTCAAGCGCGACCTCGAGGCCGAGGGCAAGCCGTACGACCGCGAGCTCAAGATCGGCATCATGATCGAGATGCCGTCGGCGGCGCTGGTCGCCGATCTGCTCGCGCCCGAGTGTGACTTCTTCTCGATCGGTACGAACGACCTGATCCAGTACACGATGGCGGTCGACCGCGTGAACGAGTACGTGTCGTACCTCTACGAACCGCTGCACCCGTCGCTGCTCCGGCTGATCGGCGAGGTCGCGAAGGCGGCGAACGCGGCGAACATCCCGGTCACCGTGTGCGGCGAGATGGCGGGCGAGCCGATGATCGCGCCGGTCCTGTTCGGCCTCGGGATCCGCGAGCTGTCGATGAGCGCCGTCTCGATCCCCGAGGTCAAGGCGACCGTCCGCCAGATGACGGTGTCGGAGACGCAGTCGCTCGTCGAGCGCGTGCGAACGCTGCCGACCGCGTCCGACGTCCGCGCGATGGTGACCGACTACGTGTTCGGCCTCGCGACCCCGCGCAAGGAGCCCGTGTGAGAGCATGGCTGGTGGCGGCGATCTGCATCGCTGCCACGCAGACCGCCTCCGCCGGCGACCCCAAGCGCATCTACCGCACGGTCGAGAGCGAGCACTTCATCGTCAATTACTGGGCGCCGCTCGACGACGTCGCCCGTCGCGTCGCGGTCGTCGCCGAGCGCGCTCACAAGGTGCTGGCACCCGTGCTCGATCACGCGCCCGCCGAGAAGACGCTGATCTACCTGACCGACGACATCGACAGCGCGAACGGGTTCGCGAGCGTGCTGCCGCGCAACGCGATCCAGCTCTACGCGACCGCGCCGTCGGGGTTCTCCGAGCTCGATGACTACGACGACTGGCTGTACGGGCTCGTCGCGCACGAGTACACGCACATCCTCCACCTCGACACGATGGAGGGCTTGCCGAACATCTACAACTCGATCTTCGGCAAGACCTGGGCGCCGAACCAGATCATGCCGCGCTGGGTGATCGAGGGCATCGCGACATACGAGGAGTCGAAGCGGACCGCGGGCGGCCGCAACCGCGGCACCCGGTTCGACGAGCAGATCCGGATCGCCTGGCTCGGCGATTACGATCTCCGGCTCGATCAGGTCAGCGGCGCGCCCCGCCAGTACCCGCGCGGCAACGCGGCGTACATCTACGGCTCGCACTTCCTCCAGTACATCTTCGACCGGTTCGGCGACGACACGATGCGCGAGATGTCGCACACGTCCGGCTCGTACGCGCCGCCGTTCGCGGTCAACCGCCAGATCGCGAAGGTCGTCGGCGAGCCATTCACCGAGCTCTACGGCGAGTGGAAGCACTACCTGCGCGACAGGTACAGCCTGCAGGTGATGGCGGCCGAGCGGCGGGGCCTGGTCACCGGCCGCGCGCTGACGGCGACCGGCGAGACGAACCTCTATCCGCAGTACTCGGCCGATGGTCGCGAGATCTACTGGCTCGCCTCTGACGGTTACGCACTGCCGAAGGTGCGCGCGATGCCGGTCGGCAAGGACGCGAGCAGCGCACGCGACATCCTGCAGATCGACGCGCTCGGACCGATCGACCTGCTACCCGACGGCTCGTTCGTGTACGAGCAGGGCCGCCAGTTCCGCGCCGTCTACGGCTACGAGGATCTGTTCCGCTACGATCCGAAGACCGGCCAGACGATCCGGCTGACGACCGGGCGGCGCGCGCGCACGCCGGCGGTGTCGCCCGACGGCCGCCACCTCGCGTACTCGCAGAACGAGCGCTCCGAGAGCGTGCTCGCGGTGATGAACCTCGCGCCCGACGCGCCGGCGACGGTGCTGTGGCGGGGCAGCCGCTACGATCAGGCGTATCAGCCCGCGTGGTCACCCGACGGCACGCGGATCGCGTTCTCGGCGTGGCGGCACGGCGGCTTGCGCGACATCCTGATCGTCGACGTCGCGACCGGCGCGGTCGACGAGGTCACGCACGATCGCGCGATCGATCTGCACCCGCACTGGTCGCCCGACGGCTCGTTCGTGTACTTCGCGAGCGATCGCACCGGCATCTCGAACATCTATGCGTTCGACGTCCGCGACCGCACGACCTGGCAGGTCACGAACGTGCTCGGCAGCGCGTTCTCGCCCGTGCCTTCGCCCGACGGCACGCGGCTCGCGTTCGTCGCGTCGGTGCCGAAGGGCGGCTACGACGTGTTCGAGCTCGCTGTCGATCGCGGCGCGTGGCTGCCCGCGCGTGACTACGTCGACGATCGGCCGCCGCCCGTCGAGATCCGCGACGAGGAGACTGCGGTCTCGGCGCCGCGGCCCTACCGCGCGCTCGAGACGCTCGCGCCGCGCGTGTGGACGCTCCAGCTCGACACCGCGACGGGCAACGCGAACCTCCAGACCAGCGGCTCGGACGCCGTCGGGCTCCACGGCTGGGCGCTCGCGGTCGGCCTCGATTACGAGCAGGGCGACACGAACCTCGGCGCGTCGTACGGTTACTTCGGGCTGTGGCCGGCGCTGCGCGTCGCCGGCGCGCGCACGCTCGTCGAGCGGGGCGGCTGGCGCGTCGACGGTGTCAACCGGTCGTACAAGGAGGAGGACTGGAGCGGCACGCTGTCGGTCGGCATCCCGTTCGAGTCGCGGCCGAGCTCGAGCTGGACCCTGTCGCTCGATTACGACGTCGACTGGTTCCGGCTCGTCGAGGCACCCGAGGTGGACCTCGATCCGAACATGCACGTGCCGACGCACCCGCCGACCGACTACGTACAGGCCGGCATCGGCACGCGCGTCTCGTTCTCGACGATCCGGGGCACCACGTTCGGGCTCGGCCCGCAGCGCGGGTTCGATGGCAGCGTCGGCCTGCGCTTCGATCACCCGGCGCTCGGCGGTACGTACCGCAACGTCACCGTCTCGTACTCGGCAGACCGCTACCAGAAGCTGTGGGGCAAGACGCCGGTGCTGCTGATGCGGCTCACCGGCGCGCTGCGCACCGGCGACCTCGCACGGTTCGGCACGTACGGGCTCGGCGGCGTGCCGGCGCAAGATGTCGCGCGGGCGATCGTCGAGTCGACGCGCACCGGCTCGACCGGGTTTCTGCGCGGCTACCCGGCGCGCACGATCGCGGGTAACCAGTTTCACCTGCTGAACCTCGAGTACCGCCAGGAGCTGTGGGCGGTGGAGCACGGCCTCGCGACGCTGCCGGTCTACCTGCGCCGGCTGCACTTCGCGATCTTCAGCGACACGGGCACCGCGTTCGACGGCAGGTTCGAGCTCTCGCGCGACATCCGCACGTCGGTCGGCGCCGCGCTGCGGCTCGATGCTTTCTTCGGCTACTTCGTGCCGGGCACGTTCGAGATCGGCTATGCACGAGGTCTCATGGCCGGCGGCAAGAACGAGACATGGCTGCTGTTGACGGGGAGCCTGTGACCCAGAAGGACGTGGCGGGCGACGTCGCGGTCGAGGTCGCGCGCCAGATCACCGACCCGATCCGCGGCCTGCGCGACCGGCTCGGCCTCGTCGTCGATCACATCGAGCGTCACGTCGCGACCTCCACGGGCCCGACCCCGTACCCGTGGCGATCGCTGCAGTCGCTGCGTCAGGATCTGGCGTCGGCGTACCTCGAGGCGACGCAGCTCGCGCGCCGCATCGAGGAGCTCGATCGCGCGCTGCACGACGATCCGCCGCACTGGTTCGATCTCGCCGCCGCCGTCGGCCTGGCGCTGCGGCTCGCCGGACATCACCTCGGACCCGGCATCGAGCTGCTCTTCGATCTCGGCAACGTCGCGCCCGCGCGCGGCACGCTCGGCACGCTCGCGCTCGTCATCGCGCGCCTCGTCGCGGTCTGCGCGCGCAGTGCTCGCGTCGTCGCCGGCAGCTCGCTGTCCGTCCGCGTGTGGAGCGAGCCCGGCTGGGGCGCGGTGTCGATCGCCGACAACGGCGGCGGTGATGCTCGCGCGCTCGAGGCCGGCGAGCTCGCGCACGGCATCCTCGCCGGCTGGGGCGCGACCGTCGATGCTGCCTCCGACGAGGGCAGGGGCTGCGCGTTCGAGCTCCGGCTCCTCACGCAGCCGTAGCGTCAGCGCGTGCGTCGGTGCATGCCTCGGTGTCGATCACGGCGCCGGCCGCGACAGCGAGGACGGTGCGCCGGGCACCGCGGGCCAGCCGTCGCGCCAGACGATCTGGTCGACGAGCAGCTTGCGGCTGTCGCCGGGCCCATTGACGTGGCCGGCTTGCCACGCGTGATAGACGAGGTAGTCGTCGCCGCCCGGACCCTGGACAACCGAGTTGTGGCCGGGACCGACCCAGGCGCCGGCGGTCACGACGATCGGTGCGGCCGCCTTCGTGTACGGCCCCAGCGGTGCGCTCGCGCGCGCGATGCCGACCGCGTAGCGGCCGTCGTAGTACGCGTTGCCGCTGTAGAACAGGTAGTAGCTACCGGCGTGCTCGACGACGAACGGCCCCTCGACGAGGTTGCCCTCCCACGCCAGCGTGTTCGAGATCAAGGTCGCCGTCGTGCCGCTGACCGACAGGCCATCCGCCCCGAGTGCGCGCGCGCGGATCGGCGTCGCCGCGCCCTGCGCGTTGCCGTCCTCCTTCCAGACCAGGTACGGCGTGCCGCCGGCGACGAACGCGTTCGCGTCGATCAGCCCGACGCTGCTCGCCGGCACGATCGGCGCATCGAGCGCGGTGTACGGCCCGAGCGGATCGTCGGCGTACGCCGCGCCGATCGAGAGCTTGCCGTCGCCGCCGCGCGCGCTCCAGTACGCGACCCAGTGCGTGCCGATGCGGTGGATCTCGGGCGCCCAGAAATCGCTCTTCGCCCACGCGGGTCGCGCCGCGGCCGGCAGGATGTGGCCCATCGCCGTCCACGTGACGAGGTCCGTCGACACGAACAGCGGGAACGCGTTCGCGGCGTTGCCCGACGTGCACGACAGGACGTAGCGGTCGCCGTCGCGCACGACGCCCGGATCCGCGCAGCCGCGATCGAGCACCGTGTTCGCGTAGAGCCCGCCGCATCCGGTCCAGCGCTGCGAGAGGCCACAGCTGCCCGCGCCCGCGAAGTGAGGCTGCCAGCCGTTGGACAGCACGGCGTACGAGTCCCCGCCCGTCGCGCGGCAGGTGCCATCCCAGAACACGCGGCCGGCGACGTCGTCGTACTGCGCCGGATGATTCGTCGCGTGCTGCCACGCGCTGCCGTACGTGATCCGCGTCTCGCACGCGGCCGGCGCACCGCAGCCCGGCGTCGGATCGAGCGCGATCGCGCAGGCCTGGTTGCCGGTGAAGTACGGCTTCCAGCCGTTCGATAGCGTCGCGTAGGAATTCGCGCCGTCGTCGGTGCAGCTGCCGTCCCAGGTCACCGCGCCATCGGTCACATCGACGTGCGCCGGGTGGTTCGCCGGCGCGATCCACGTCGTCGCGTAGCGGATCGTCGTCGTGCACGGTCCCGCGTCGACGGCGGTGTCGGCCGGCACGCTGGCATCGGCGGCGATCACGCCGGGGGCTTCCATCGCGGGCTCGCCGCAGGCGACGAGCAGGGCGAGCACGAACCAGGCACGCATCCCGGCCAGCTCGTGCAACGGCCGAGCCCGCGCGCGCGCCTCACGTTTTCGCGCCCTTGCGCCGCGCCGGCGGGACCTCGGGCCCCGGGTGCCCACAGGGCTCAGCGACCGGCCGTGTGGCCGCTCCAGGCCTCGTAGTCGGCGACGCGCTTGGACAGGATGCCGAGATCCTCGCCGGCCAGCGCGCGCTCGTCGGCGGCGACCACGAGCAGGCCCATCGCCGCCTGCAGCAGGCGACCGCCGGTGAGCGGCAGGTTCTGACCGCGCAGCGCGTACTCGCGGACCTCGCTGATCCGGAACGCGACCTGACCGACCTGGAGGTACTCGCCGCGCAGGAACACGACCTGGTCGCCGACGAGAAGGGCCTGCTCGAGCTCGCGGCGTGCGGTCGCCTCGCCCTTGCCCTCCGCCTGCGCGCGCATCCGGCGCTTGGCATCCTCGTAGACCTCGGGGCGCGTGATCGGTGCGTCGCGCGTGTACGGCGCGAGCTGCTCCTGGATGCCCTTCGCGGCCTCGGGCCCGTCGGCGACGTGGAGCGCGACCTCGAGATCGCCGAGCGCGAGCAAGAGATCGCGGCTGCGCGAGCGACGGCGCGCCTCGCTGAAGCGCTCGTGCGCGAGGTACGCGAGGCCGGCGCACGCGAACACGCCGCCGGGGACGAGCGACAGTGCGGCGGCGGCGACGCCGGCCGTGGCGAGGCCCGACGCGACGAGCGGCGCGGTCGGCGAGCGGCCGATCAGCTCGACGCGATCGAGCAGGCGCGCGTCGAGCCGGATGATCGGGTTGCCGGGCGGCGCGATCACGAGCCACGGGGCCTCGACGCCGATCCCACTGCGTGGCAGCAGCTTCGTGCGATCGATCGTGGTGGGGGCGGTGACGGCTTCCATGTTCACCCGAGCTCGACCACGCCGGCCTCGGCGAGGCGGGCGAACGCCAGCAGTGCTTCAGCCGGGCGCATGTTCGCCGACCGGATCAGCGACAGCAGATCCCAGCGGCCATCGATGCGAGCCGCGAGCTCGACCTCGGCAGTCGACAGTCCCTGAGCGAGTGATGGCTGCTTCACGAGCTTCGGTACACGATGCCGCGAAAGCAGCTGCTTGGCGACCTCGGCGACCCGCGCTCGCTCCGTCTGGCCGAATGTTTTGCGCACCTCTGCATCACTCGGGTCTTGATGGAGCGCCTGCGCCGCCATCGCGAACGCACCCGCGCGATCCCCGGCGCGGAGGCGACCGCGCGCGCCGGCCGCGAGCTCGACCGCGGAGTTGGTGCGCTCGCGCTCGCGCCGATCGACCACGAGCTGGCCGGCCTGCACGAGGTCGGCGAGCTGGCCGTAGACCGCGAAGCGTTCGCCGGCGAACGCCGCCGCGATGTCGCCCGCGGAGTGCCGATCGCCGGCGAGCGTCCACACCTTCGCGACATCGACCATGTCATCGTCGGAACCGGCCGGCGCTCCGATGTTCGGTGGCACGTAGAACGTCGCGTCGTCGCCGCCCAGGATGGCCATGATGTCGGCCATGCGCTCGGCCCGCCGGCGGGCGACCGTCAGGCAGACCTCGATCGCGAGCTGGGCGGTGACCCCGGCCTGCGGCTGCGTGCGCGGGACGACGTCGAACTGCCCGTCATGCCAGGTGATCACGTCGGTCACCGTCTCGCGGATCTTCGTGGCGAGAATTTCCACCAGCGCGGCTTCGGTTATCAGACCCGACATGAGCAAAACCTTGCCCAGCGGCACCCCGGTCTCGGCGCGCGCCTCCAGGGCGTCCGCGAGGGCCCGCTCGGCGACCAGGCCGGTCTTGACCAGGATCACTCCGAGTTGTTCGTCCCGGCGGTTGCTGCTCGCCCACACGATCTGGCCGTCCTCGACGACCACGCTGCGCACGAGGCCGCGGCGCTCGAACGTGATCGGCGCCGACAGCTTGCGCCGCCCGATCCAGTCGAGCACGTCCTCCGCGGACATGGTGCCGAGCGAACCGCGCAGCGACATCCCTTTGAGCATAGCGGAAGTTCCGGTACATTGTCCGTGATGTCCGACGCGTCAAATTCGTCAACATCGAGCGCACCGGCGCGAGGCATCGTCATCGATCCGCGCGTCGTGTTCGCGGGCGGTGGGGTCGCGCTCGTCGGCCTGGCCGTGCTCGCGTTCTTCCTGTGGATGATCCCCAACGCCGCGGCGCGCGAGGCCAAGGCGGCGTGCGCCGGCCTGCGCACGACCGGTCCCGCGCTGTGCAACGGCGAGCCGTGTGACCTGCCGATGGTCGCGCCAAACTTCACCGCGTTCGACTACGCGGGTCGTCCCGTCGACTTCAAGCAGAAGTACGCGGGCAAGGTCGTGCTCGTGAACTTCTGGGCCTCGTGGTGTGGCGTCTGCAAGAACGAGAAGCCGCGGCTCTACCAGATGGCGAAGGACCTCGCGGGCGATGACTTCCAGGTCGTCGCGCTCGCCTCGGATCACAACTGGAGCGACGTGCTGCTCGCCACCGTCGAGGCGCTGTCGCCGAGCACCAAGCTGCCCGACGGCGAGGTCCCGCTCGATCAGGCCAAGCAGATCTACGGTGGCGCGCTGCCAAACGGGCTGCCGTTCGACGTGCTGCTCGACCCGCCCAAGGGCGACGACAACATCGGCCAGATCGCGTCCTCGTGGGGCATCAAGGCGGTGCCCGAGTCGGCCCTCATCGATCGGCAGGGCAACATCCGCGCGTACTTCGTCAACAAGCGCGACTGGGAGTCGCCCGTCGCAGAGACCTGCCTGCGCTCGGTGATCGACGACTGATGGCGCGTGTCCTCGTCATCGACGACGAGCCGGATGTCGTGCGGCTGATCGTGAAGGTGCTGTCCGGGCGTGGCCACGTCGTGCAGACCACGCGCGATGGCGCGAGTGCGCTCGCCCGCGTCCGCCACGAGCCGCCCGATGTCATCCTGCTCGACAGCGACCTGCCGAAGATCGACGGTGCCGAGGTCTGTCGCCGGCTCAAGACCGATGCGTCGACCTCCGAGATCCCGATCGTGATGATGACGTCCGAGTACATCGATATCTACGACGTCGATGCCGAAGGCGGACCCGACGCATTCGTCGTGCGGCCGTTCGTGCGCGAGGTGCTCGCGAATGTCATCGAGCGCGCGCTGTTCGCCCGCTGAGCGAGCCGTCGAACATGTCACGCGTCCCGTTCACGATCCTGACCGGCTGGCTCGGTGCCGGCAAGACCACCGCGCTCAACCGCATGCTGGCCGCGCCGCACGGCCGCCGGATCGCGGTGCTCGTCAACGAGCTGGGCCGGATCTCGATCGATACCCAGCTCATCGTCGGCCGCGGTGGCGATGTGCTCGAGCTCGCCGGCGGCTGCGTGTGCTGCAAGGTCGACACGAAGAATGACCTCTGGGACGGCATCGCCGACATCGTCGCGCGGTCGGCTCCCGATCACGTCGTGCTCGAGACCACCGGTATCGCCGAGCCCGCCGCGATCCTCGACGGTCTCGTCAAGGTCCCCGAGGTCATCCGCGAGCGCATCGTGCCGGCCGACGTGGTCTGCGTCGTCGATGCCGAGACGGGCGCGAGTGCCGTGACCACGCGCGAGGAGGCGAGGGAGCAGGCGGCGGCCGCCGATCGCGTCCTTCTCGCCAAGCTCGACGTCGCGACCGCCGATGCCGTGCGCGCGACCCACGGCGTGCTCGACGAGATCGCGCGCGACGCCGAGCGCGCTGCGTTCCCGCACGACGATGCCGGCGCGCTCGCGATGACCGCGTGGGTCGTCGAGCCGCGCAAGCTGCGCGCCTGGACCACGCGCAAGCACGATCACGACGAGCATGCCGGCCAGGCCGGCCACGGCCATCACCACGGTGGGCAGCTCGTCGCCGTGTCCTTCGCCGACGATGCGCCGCTGGTCGGCGAGCGCGTGCTCGCCGCCGTCGAGGCGCTCGGCGATCGCCTCGTGCGCGCGAAGGGCTTCGTGCACCTCGCCGGCGAGGACCGGCGCGGCTTCGTCGAGCGTGCCGGCCTGCGCACGTCGCTCGAGCTACGCGCCCCCTGGGCCGACGAGCCGCGACGCAGCGAGATCGTGCTCATCGGTGATGGCCTCGACGAGGCAGCCCTGCGCCGCGCCCTGTGGGCGTGCCGCGCCGCCCGCTGATCCGTCCCGCGCCCTCGCGCCCTCACACCTTCGGTGCAGCGGCGCTCGCGCCTTCGAGCTCGCGCGTCGGAGCTCGCGCCCGTGCCCAGGCGAAGCGCCCGCGCGCGAAGCGCCTGCGCTCGTGCTCGCGCCATGCGCGCGTGCGCGTGCTCGCGCCCGGGCGCGCGGCTGCCTCGGCACGCGAGCCCCCTCCGCTTGTTCGCGGCTACTCGCCGCGGCACGCTGCTCCGAACAGGCCAGCGTCTCGCGCTGCCGGGAGGGCTTCGCTGCGCGAACCCTCGCGCGGGGCGGAGGTCGCGCTCGCGGCTCGTTGACGCCGCTCACGAAGCTCCGAGGGCCGCGGCGTGCCGGGCGCGCCGCGCTCGGCGAGAACGCCCGCGCCGTGCTCGCGACAGGGCTCGCGCATCGGACCGCGCCCTCGGAAGCGCCATGCTCGTGCTCGTGCTCGTGCTCGTGCTCGTGCTCGTGCTCGTGCTCGTGCTCGTGCTCGCGCGAGGCGCCCGCGCCCGTGCCCGTGCTCGGGTCAGCTTGCAGCGGTGCGCTTGCCCGCGCCGATCATCGCGTGGGCCTGGGCGACGACGCTCGAGACCATGTCCCAGTCCGGGTCGGTGTCGAGGATCACGGCGATCCAGCCACGATGGCCGACGTATGGTGGCCGAAAGAAGCGCGCAGGATCGGCATCGATCAGCGCCTCTTGCGCACCCTCGGGCGCCGGCAGCCAGACCGAGACGTGACCGCTGCCATGATGGTGATCATCGAGCTGCGCGAAGATCTTGCCGCGCACGCGCCACGTCGGCTCTCCCCAGGCGATCTGCTCCGTCGCGTCGGGTAGGGCGAGGCAGATGTCGCGCAGCTGCTCGATGATCGCGATGGTCTCGGCGGTGCGCGTCTTCGCGGGATGCGTCGAGACCCGCGCCGGCTTTGCCGCTCGCGTCGGGATTGCGGCGCGCGTTGGTTTTGCGGCGCGCGTGGGTTTCGCGGTGCGCGTGGGTTTCGCGGTGCGCGTGGGTTTCGCGGTGCGCGTGGGTTTCGCGGCACGCGTGGGTTTCGCGGCACGCGTGGGTTTCGCGGCACGCGTGGGTTTCGCGGCGGGCCTGGGGCGAGCAGCTCGCTTGCGAGCCGGGACTTGCTTGTGCT
>DAIRFU010000031.1:12615-14153 GCA_036794935.1 Kofleriaceae bacterium
TTCGCGGCGGGCCTGGGGCGAGCAGCTCGCTTGCGAGCCGGGACTTGCTTGTGCTTCGCGGTTCGAGCGCGCGCCATCGCGTGCATCCTACTGCGGGTTGGCCCAGGACGCGGCACGCACCTGGGTGAGCGCGGCTTCGCCTGCGACGAGTCCAGCATCGTCGGCACCGTGGACCGCGAGACCGATCAGGTTGCCACCCGCAGGTGCCGCACCGAACGCGGCATCGATCGCGATCCAGCGCGTGCCGGTCCAGCTCACCGCCCAGCGATGGCGGATCAGGCGATCGTCCGTATGAGGGGGCTGACGCGAGCCAGGACGGTCCGCGGGATCGACGCGGAGGCCGGTGACGACGCGCGTCGGGATCGCGCGCTGCGCGGCGAGCGCCGCATAGGCGAGTGCGAAGGTCGTGCAGTCCCCCGCGGTCGCGGCCGCGGCGTCGCGCGCGGACGATGGAGACGCGCCGAGATCCGGCGTGATGCGGGTCTGGACCGCGGCGACGAGCGCGCGGATCTCGCGCGTACGATCGCGGTAGTGCGGGCCCTCGGGGAGCGAGCCGCCGAGCGCGGGACCGAGCTCGACATCGAGGCCGGTCGCGGTCGGGTGGGCGCGCTGGCCGGGCACGCCGGGAAGCGCGAGGTTTCCGTCGAGCAGCAGGTGATCGCCGTGGCGCGTGCCCGCGATCGGGATGGCGGTCGCCGCGATCAGGTCGACGGCGGGGAACTCTGCGGCGGCCTGGTCGGCGCTCGCGCGCATCGCGATCACTCCCTGGCCATCGACGACACGCGCGGGCGCACCGTCACGATCGAGGTCGATCGTCGCCTCGACCATGGGGCCAGCGTCGAGCGCGATGCGCGCGACGAGGCGGCCGGGCGCGACCGGCCCGATGCGGCCCGTGCCGGCGACGAAGCCGCGCGCGGGCAGGAAGACGGTCCCGGTGAACGAGCCGTCGCGGCGAACGAGCAATGGCACGAGCTCGGCGGGAACCGCGTCCGCGGTGAGCGAGCCGCCGGTCGAGAGTTGCCAGCCGTCGCGGCCGCGCGTGGCCTCGGCACCGCGCTCGTGCTCGTCGCTCGCCATGATGTTGGTTGCCCCTGACGGGTTCGTCCCGGCATGGGTGACGGCGTCCTCGGTCGCGGCGCCCGGCGTGCCGACGGACTCGGTCCACCGCACGTGCTGGGCGACGAGCGCCGGGTCGGCATCGATGACAATCGTGGTCGCGACGCCGACCTCGGTGTCGCCACGGAGGAAGTGCAGCTCCTCTTCGCGGACGAGCTTCACGCCCTGCGAGGTCCAGGTCTCGTGCTCGGTCGCGGTGCCGACCCGTGCGCCGCCGAGCCAGATCGTGTACTGCCGCGTCTGATCGGCCGGCAGCTCGGCAGGCAGATCGACGGGGAGCGCGGGCGGTCGTGCGCAGGCGGTGAGCAGGGCGAGTACAGCGAGACGCACGGAAAAATGATCGTAGCCAGGGCGCGCGGCTGATCGCAAACAAGCCGCCATCGCAACGCGTCGATCGCGGATGCGGGCGCGGATGCGGGCGC
>DAIRFU010000031.1:14253-20834 GCA_036794935.1 Kofleriaceae bacterium
CGCGGATGCGGGCGCGGATGCGGGCGCAGGCGCGGGCGCGGGCGCGGGCGCGGGCGCGGGCGCGGGCGCGGGCGCGGGCGCGCGTGCGGGTGCGGGCGCGGGCGTGTGGCGGCACGCGAGTCCTCGACCGGCGCCCTGGGGGCACATCGTGGTGAGATGGCCGGGCGGGCCCATTCAGGGCACACTGGGCGCGATGCCGACCTGGGTCCTCATCGGTGCCGGCTACACCGGCGCACGGCTCGGCCGCCGGCTCGTCGTCGGAGTCGACGGAGGCGTCGGAGGCGTCGGAGGCGTCGGCATCGGCGTCGACGGAGGGGTCGGAGTCGAGGGAGTCGACGAGGTGATCGTGACCCGTCGCGAGGGGAGCGCCGCCACGGCGGCGGCAACGGCGCTCGGGTCGGACCGTGTGCGCGGGGTCGCGGTCGACCTGTCGCGTCGGGAGACGCTGGCCGGCCTCGTGCCGACGGGAGCGATCGTCGTGTGCCTCGCGCCACCCGGCGATGATCCGGCGGGCGAGATCGAGGCGGCCGTGGCTGCCGCCGCCGCGGCGGGGGCGAGCCGATTCGTCTACGTGTCGTCGACGGGCGTGTACGCGCCCGCCGGTGGCGCCTGGGTGGACGAGAGCTGGCCGGTCGCGCCGGCGACGCGATCGGGGAGGGCGCGCGCCGCCGCCGAGGCCGCACTCGCTGCATCGGAGCTCGCGCGTGCCGGCCGCACGATCACGCTGCGCGTCGCCGGTATCCATGGCCCGGGACGCGGCCTCGTCGAGCGCATTCGCGCCGGCACGTACCGGATCGTCGGCGACGGCCGGGCACACGTCAGCCGCATCCACGTCGATGACCTGGTCGAGGCGATCGTGCGCGCGGGGACGTCGCAGCTCACCGGGGCGGTGAACATCGCGGACGACGACCCGGCGCCGATCGGCGAGGTCGCCGATGCGCTCGCAGCGAAGCTTGGACTGCCCCCGCCGCCACGTGTGTCGATCCAGGCCGTCGGCGCCGAGATCGTGGGCATGCTGACGGCCGACCGGCGGATCGCGAACCGGCGCATGAAGGAGGAGCTCCGCGTCGTGCTGCGCTACCCGAGCTGGCGCAGCGTCGCATGAGCGGCACGTCACCGTGTACAAGCGGTGCCTGACCCCGTAGCGGCGCTGGGGCGCGGGGTGCGGGATGCAGGTGTCGTGCGAACCTGCGCTGGCCGCCGCGTTCTCGTCGCGCGCGGCGCGCCTTCGCGCGATCACGAGTCGCGCGCCTTTGGGCCGCGGTGGTCAGCGACGGCGCGCGATGCAGGCGCCGATCACGAGCAGCCAGACGAGCGCACTCGCGGCACCCTCGCCGGCACCGCCGGCATCGCAGCAGCCGCCACCCTTCTTGACCGGCGGCACCGCCGGATCGGCGCCGGCCGCTCCGCACATCGGGCCCTTGGCGCCGAACTGACGCTTGAGATCGGTCTGGCAGCTCGGGCAATCCCAGAGCGCGACGTCGCACGTATCGTGCTGCACGGTACCCTCGGGGCACTGCACCGCACCCGCGATCTCGACGAAGCGCCACACCTTCTCCCAGGTCGCGCCACCGTCGGTCGAGCGCGCGACGGCCTTGAAGTCGGGATCCCAGTTGGCGCCGCACCCGAACAGGGTGCCGTCGCCACGCTTGGCGAGGCACGCGAGCTGCGGCGCACCGTCGATCGGCGTGAACGACGCGCCGGCATCCGACGACTGATAGGCCGGTCCGCCCATGATCGAGCTGGTCGTCTTGATCTGCGTCGCGATCAGCACGTGCTGCGCATCGCGGATCACGACGTCGTGGATCGTCGAGGGGGTCGCGAGCACCTCGGTCCACGTCTGGCCGCCATCGGCGGAGCGGTAGAGGCGGTCACCCGAGGGTGGGTTCGCGCCCTCGGAGGCCATGTAGACGACATCGGGGTTCGTCGGATCGACGGCCTTGATCCGGACGACCGGCGTCGACGCGTACTGCACGCCGGTGAGCGGCGACGGGGTCCAGTCCATGCCACCGTTCGTCGTGCGATAGGCGTACGCCTGCGGCGTGTCGGCGACCTGGTAACCGGTGATGTAGACGGTGGCGGGGTTGCTCGGCGCGACCTTGACGCTCTTCCACCAGACCTCGGGCGACAGCATGCCGCGCGACGTGAACGTCACGCCGTTGTCGAGCGAGACGAAGACGTCGTTGGTGTGACCGGTCTCGGCGGTGCCGACCCAGATCTCGCCGGTCGGCCCGATGTCGAGCGCGTCGATCCAGATGTCGGCGATCCGGTTCGGATCGTTCATCGGCAGCGAGGCGGTCGCGGTCTCGAAGCTGCAACCGGCATCGCGACTGACTCGCAGGCCTTCGAACGTGGTCGCGAAGATCGTGCCGTCGGAGCCGATCGCGTAGTGCGGGTCCCAGGTGCCGCCGTACCCGATGCTCTGCTCGCACATCCAGCGGAACGTGCAGCCCTCGTCGGTGGTCGACAGCAGGCCGAAGGTGGTCTGCAGATAGAGGGTCTGCGGCTCTCCGGGCTTGGGATAGATGCCGATCGTCTGCGGGGAGCGGCCGTTCGCGTGCGCGATGGCGGCGAGTCCGATGACGAGCAGCGACGCGAGGACCTGGCGGCGCATGGGGCCGACTATAGGCCCGCGAGCCAGGCGAGGGCGCCAAAACGATCGAGCGCGAGCATGATGAGCATGCCGACCACGCCGGCGGCGACGTCGTCGATGACGACCCCGAAGCCACCTTCGACGTGGCGATCGAGCCAGCGGATCGGCGGCGGCTTGACGATATCGAGCGCGCGGAACACGACGAAGCCGACGGCGAGCGGCACGATGTGGCTGCGGTTGACGAGCGTCATCGTGACGAGGTAGCCGGCGACCTCGTCGATGACGATGCGGCCCGTGTCGTGGGTGCCCCACGCGCGATCGGCGCGGCCGGCGGCCCAGATCCCGATCACCGTGACCGCGACCAGAACGAGCACGTATTGCCACACCGGGAGTGGCGCCAGGGCAAAAGCGAGCGGCACGGTCACGGCGGTTCCGCACGTCCCGGGCGCGATCGGCGAGTAGCCGGCGCCCAGCGCGGTGGCGATCGCCTTGGATAGTGAGTTCAACGTTCGAAACATACCCGGTCCGCTGTTTTTCCGACACGTTGGACGAGTGATGCCGGCCTTTGACCTTGGACGGGTTGATGCGGACGTGATAACTCCACCCTGTAGCGCCAACTTCTCTTAGGTAAACGTGGATAGGTTTTATCTCCTCGCGCCCGCGTTGATCCTCGCGGCGGCCATGTTCGCAGGACTGCTGGTGTATTGCGGGCTGTACGCGATCGGTCGGCCGCCCCAGATCGCCGGTGTGAAGCACAACCAGCTGCTCGGCCCGTTCATGGCCGGCTACCTGGTCTGGATGATCGGCCCGGTCGAGCGGCTGCTGGTCGGTCGGGTCTCGCCGAACGCGATCACCGCGGTGTCACTCGTCATGTGCGGCATCACCGGGCTCTCCGCGGGGCTTGGCAACCTCGCCGGCGCGGTGTGGCTCTATGCGCTCGCCGGGATCCTCGACGTGCTGGATGGCCGGATCGCGCGCATCAGCGGTCACCAGACCGCGGCCGGCGCGCTGTTCGACTCGGTGAGCGATCGCTGGGGCGAGCTGTTCGTGTTCGCCGGCTACACCTGGTACTTGCACGACACCGCGTGGCTGCTCGCCGCGCTCGGCGCGTACGGCGCCTCGATGATGGTGAGCTACACGCGTGCCCGCGCCGAGGGCCTCGGCATCGAGCTGACAGGCGGCATGATGCAGCGGGCCGAGCGCATCCTGCTCGTCACCGGCGGCACGTTCGGAGCGGTGCTGTATGGCAATACCGAGGCGACGCCCTCGATCATCGGCATCATCATGCTGATCTGCGCGGCGACGTCGGCCGCGACCGCGGTCAATCGGTGGATCGTCGCGTTCCGCGTGCTGTCGCGCCGCGAGGCGCCGGCGGTCGTCGAGCAACCGGCCGCGCTGGCGCTGCCGCCGGTCGTCACGTCGATCTCGGCGACGGACCTGCGCAAGGTCCGCCCGCTCGAGCAGCACTGAGCGGGCTCAGGTGAACGTCGCGATCACCGGCGCGTGATCGCTCGCGTCCTGGCCCTTGCGCGCGTTGCGATCGATCGTGCACGCGGTGCAGCGCGCCGCGACGGGCTCGGTCGCGAAGATGTAGTCGATGCGCAGGCCCTGGTCCTTGAAGAACGACACGCCGCGATAGTCCCACCACGAGTAGACGCCACCGTCGGGGTTCTTCGCGCGGAACAGATCGACGAGCGGGAACGCGACGAGCTCGGCGAGCGCGGCGCGCTCGTCGGCGCTGCAGTGGATCTTGCCCGCCCACTTCACCGGATCGCAGACGTCGCGATCATCGGCGGTGACGTTCATGTCGCCGCACAAGACGAGCCGATCCGAGGTGCTCGCGGTGCGATCGAGAAAGCGGCGCAGGCGGCGATACCAGGCGAGCTTGTAGGGGAACTTCTCGCTGGTCAGGTCCTGCCCATTCGGCACGTACACGCAGATGACGCGCAGCCCGTCGCCCGGCATCACGGAACCGTCGGGGCCCTGCGTGGCGCCGACGGTCGCAGCGATCAGGCGCGCGTCGTCATCGGGCTCGCCGTCGCCGAACCCGCGGACGACGTCGGTCAGCGGCGTGCGCGATGCGATCGCGACACCGTTGTAGCTGCGCTGTCCGTACGTCGCGACCTCGTAACCGCGCATACGCAGCGCGTCGACGGGGAATCCGCTGTCCTCGACCTTCGTCTCCTGGAGGCACAGCACGTCGGGCTGCTCGTTGCCGAGCCAGGTCAACAGCCGCTCGGTGCGGGCGCGGATCGAATTGATATTCCAGGTCGCGAGCTTCACGGAGCAAACCTACATCGGCCCCCCGACGCTCGGTTGCAACCAGAGAATCCGCGATCTGTCCTCGGGAATGAGGGGCGGTCTCCATCCTGTTAGACCGACATCAGCCCCTCGTACGTGAGGATCGCCATGAAGGTTCGCAACGATTTGTCCGTGTGGAGCATCATCGAACGCCTGCAGCGCCGCCTCGAGCGGCAGGGCATGTCGCCCAGGGACGCCGATCGCGCGGTCGCCGCCGCGCTGCGCACGCTGGTGATGGCGCGCGCCTGAACCCGTTGGGACAGCAACGAATGTCGCGCTGCCGGCGAGCTCGATCAGCTCGTCGGTAACTGCGCGGGCTGCGCGGCCGGATCGAGGTACTTGGCCAGCTTGCCCTGGATGTAGTCCTTGGCGCGGTTACGCCACAGGAAGCCAGGGTCCTCGCCCTTGAACTGGGCGCGGCCATTCTTGACGGTGAGCTCGCCGTCGATCCGGACGACGAGATACTTGCCCGAAAACCTGGCGCGGCTGTCGTCGACCCACGTCACCTTGATCCCGTGCTTGTTGGCCAAGTACTCACCGAGGATCTCGAGTCGAGACTTCGCGTCGGTGTCCGGGAGGGAGTACTGAAAGTCGATCTCCATCGCGTGGTCTAATTTTCTTAGCACGTCTAGTGCGCGGCCGTCTCGCCGAGAGCGGTGCCCTCAAGTCCGCGACGTTGCTCGTCGGTGAGCTGGGCTTGGCAGGCCTGCAGCGCATTCGGGTCGCCAGCGGTGACCATGCAGTTACGCACCTGCGTAGACCATTTCCCATCCCGGCAGCTCTGCGTCAGCGAGTCGCGGATGGCGGGGAGCTGATCGGCGATCGCCCGCTGGGTCGCCGGGGCCACCGTCGCGCTGGCGAGGGCGGCACGCGACATGGCGAACACGTGCGTGGCGACGGCGCCGCAGGTGGCGTCGTCGCCGTGGCGGCTGCAGCCTGCGGCCACGAGCAGAACGAGCGCGAGACGACGCATGAAGGTTTTTGTCTCGCGCACGCAGGTGCTGTCAAGTTGGCCGCGTCTATAGTCGCCACGTGCAGCGATCGCCCTCGGCGGCCGGCGTGCGTCCCGCCGCGTCGATTCTCGGCATGGCGGTCGTGCTCGTCGCGATCATGCTGGTCGCGTACGCCCCGATCGTGCTCGGCGGCAAGACCTGGAGCGACACCCGGTACCACACCGAGATCGCGCCGCCACGGATCGCGGCGGCAGACGCGGTGCTCCACGGCGAGCTGCCGACCTGGTGGAACGGCAGCGGGCTCGGCGTACTACTGCTCGGCGAGCCGAGCCACGGCGCGGCGTACCCGATTGGCTGGCTCGCGGCGACGCCGCGCGCGCTCGATCTGCTCGCGATCGTCCACCTCCTGTGGTGCGCGCTCGGCATCGCGCTGTGGGCTCGCCGCAGGCGCGCGAGCGACGTCGGCGCGCTCGCCGGTGCGGTGCTCGTCGCCGCCAGCGGCGTGCTCGGCAGTGCGGCGATCCGCGGCGCGCTGCCCGCACTCGCGCACCTGCCCTGGATCGCGTACGCCGCCTCGCGGCTCTCCACCGCGCGGTGGCCGCGTGGCCGCGCGCGCTGGGCCGTGGCGCTCGCCGGCCTGCTCGCGCTCGTCGGCTTATCCGGTCAGCTCGCGGTGCTCGTGCCGGCGATCGCGATCGCGCTGCTCGTCGGGCCTGCACGCGCGCCGTCGCGCG
>DAIRFU010000382.1:0-6967 GCA_036794935.1 Kofleriaceae bacterium
GCAGATCCGCCAGGCGCCAGCGATGGACGCCATCGCCGGTCGTGAAGTCGGCGGACGCGGGGATCGCGTCGACGTCGACGTAGAGTCCGCGGTCATCGAGCGTGCGCTTGAGCTGGACCGCGCGCGTCGCGGCCACCTCCTGGCCGACGCTGCTCGCGTCGAAGCACGCGGCCGCTCGCTCGGGCTCGACGCGGCGATCGCGGTCCTGGACCCAGTAGAGCAGCTGGAGCATCGCCTCGCGCGGTGTGCGGCAGGTGCCCTGGACCTGGCTCTCGGTCGAGACGTCGACCGGCGGATCGCCGGCCGGTGGTGGGGTGGTGTCTGCCGCCGCGACTCCGACGATGGAGAGCACGGCAAACGCGATCAGCAATACAGCTCGTCGTCGCATCAGGCGACCCTAGTCAACCGCGAGCCCCGACTCAACCCTTATAATGCTTTGAGCTCAAAGAGTTCACCACCGATCCTCGTCGGTCGCGCGCCCTGCGAGAGCCTCGCACCCGCGCCACCGCGCCGGATGATAGGATCGGCTGGTGCGGCCGGTCGTCCTCGTGATCGCGCTCGTCGCGGCCTGTCGATGGAACTTCGACGCGGTCGGGACCGACGGTGGTCCCGGCGGTCCCGACGCGACCGACGCGCCGGCCGGCCACGACGAGGACGGCGACGGCGTGCCCGACTCGACCGACACCTGCCCGCATGTCGACGGCGACCAGGCGGATCGTGACGGCGACGGCGTCGGCGACCTCTGCGATCCGGCCCCCGACACCGCCGGCGAGCAGCTCGTGCTGTTCGATCCGATGATCACGGGCAGTGGCTTCGAGGTCGTGTCGGCGAGCTGGGAAGATGCCGGCGACGCGTACCGTTGCGACGCGAGCACCGAGTTCTGCGAGATCAAGCGACCGCTCGTGTTCGACCGCGGCATCGTCGAGATCGGCGTCGACGTCGTCGTGCACGTCGACACCGCGCCGCAGCACCAGATCTCGATCTCGCTGTTCGACACCCCGCTCGATCCATACGACTACGTCGAGGTCTACGAGACCGGCACCAGCGCTGGCTACGCCGCGGTCACGTCGTTCGACGGCACGACCTACCTCCCTCTCACGATGCAGGCGATGACGAGCGGCATCCACACCGGGCGGCTGCGGCTGCAATACGCGGTCACCGCGCCGACGCCGACGGTCGGCGTCACCGCGAGGTGGTCGCCGGAGGTCTACGAGACGTCGGTCCCGATCGCGAACCACGCGGCGGGATCGTTCGTCGCCATCAGCGCGCAGGAGCTCGTCGTCGAGCTCGCGTACATCGCGGCGATCGCGGCACCCTGATCGGCCGAGTCACGCGAGCAGGTAGATGCCGATCGCGACCGCCGCCACGAGCAGCGCGTAGACGAAGCCGCGCACGAAGTCCTCGCGCCACGCGCGGCGCGCCGCCGTGCTCGGCTCGTTCGCGATCGGGTTCGTGCCGGTCGCCATCCGCACCGGCGGCGGCGGCGGCGATGCGCTGGGCGTCACGAAGCGCACACGCAGCGGCGCGATCGGCGGCGTCGGCGGCACCGGCGGGATCTGCGTGCGCGAGCCGACGGCGAACTGGCTCGGTGTACGCGGCGCGGCAGGCCGCCGCGGCAGGATCGGGACGCCGCGCGCCGGTGTCACGCTCGTGCGGAGCAGCGTCGCGGTCGGCCGCGCCGGCCGGGTGATCGGCGCGATCGTGACGTTCGCGACCCGCAGCGGCGTGACGCGGATCGGCTTTGCAGGCTCGATCCACGTCGGTCCATCGTCCCCGAAGCGGCCGTCGTCGGTGATTCGCGCGAGCGCCTCGTCGAGCTCGACGATATCGGGCCGCACCTCGGGCTCGCGCTGGAGCGCACGCATCACGATCCGATCGAGCGCGGCCGGCACCTCGGTACGCTCGGCGAGCCGCACCGGCGTGGTGCCGAGCAGCGTCATCAGCCGGCTCGCCGGGCCCCCCGCATCGCCGTAGGGCCGCTCGCCGCAGATCATCTCGTAGATCACCGCGCCGAGCGTGAACACGTCGCTCTTGCCGCTGCACCTGCCGCCGATCATCTGCTCGGGCGGCATGTAATCGAACGTGCCGATCATCTGGCCGGCGAGCGTGAGGTCGCGGTTCGGATCACCGGCATCGATCTGCTTCGCGATGCCGAAATCGAGCACCTTGACGTGGTCGTCCTCGAGCAACGAGCGCTCGAGGTGGATGTTCGCGGGCTTGAGATCGCGGTGCACGATGCCGACCGCATGCGCCTCGCGCAGCGAGCTGCACACGCCGCGCGCGATCCGGACGACCCGCCGCCACGGCAGCCGCTTGCCATGCGCGTGAAACTGGTCGTGAAGGCTCTCGCCGCGCAGCAGCTCCATGACGATGTAGCGCGTCCCGTCGGGCGCCTCCCCGAGGTCGTACATCGTGACCGTGTGCGGATCGCGCAGCCGTGCGAGAGCGGTGGCCTCGCGTCGAAACCGCTCGACCACGCTCGTGTCGTGCGCGAGCTCGCGGTGGAGTACCTTGAGCGCGACCTCGCGCCCCATCACGAGATCGAGCGCGCGATAGATCGAGCCGAAGCCACCGGCCGCGAGCTTCTCGTCGAGCCGGTAGCGGCCGTCGAGGATCGCGCCGGTGAGTCGATCGAGAGCCGGCGCCGTATCGCCCGCGTCCTGGTCGTACTCGGTCATGCCCTCTATCAACGGACGTGACGCGATTTGTATTTATCCCGGCTTTCGCGAGGCGCTGCGCCGGGTTGCCAGGCGCACCACGTTTTCGCTACAGCGAGGGAAGCATTGCCAGGTCGCGTTCCGTAGCCGTGCGCAACCACACCAGGTACTCGGAGATCGCGTCGCGATCGACGATCGACAGATCCTTCGCGAAGCGCGGCATCTCGCTGTGGTCGGGGCCCATGTGGATCGCCGCCTTGGGGTTGCCGATGACGCTCGTGTACCAGTCGCGGCTGCCGAGCCCGCCGAGGCCGGGCCCCGAGCCGCCCGCGACGCCCTCGTCGAGGCTGTGACAATCGGTGCACGCCTGCTCGAAGATCGCGCGGCCGCGATCGCGCTTGTCGATGACGACATCGGTGGCGCCGGACTCGGCGTAGAGTGCCTCGACGAGATCGTCGAGCTCGTTGTCCGGAAGCTCGACGGCCTTCATCGCGTCGTCGGTCTTCGCGAGCTTGGTCTTGCCCCAGTACGCCGGCCCGCTCGGCGCGAGCAAGAAGGCGCGCAACCACGCGCGCGAGCCGTGGCCGGGGCCGATGATCGGTCCCTTGCGTTTCTTGCTGTCCACATCGTGGCAGCTCGCACAGCGCTGCGCGTAGAGCGTGCGTGCGCGGTACATCGGCACGTTCGCGGCGAACAGATCCTGTGGCCCGGTCGCCGGCACCCCGCCCTTCGCTGCGAGCGCCCGCGCCCGGCCGGCATGCAGCTCGGCGGCCTGCTGCCGCTTCGCGAGGCCGGCATCCGACGCGTCGGCCGAGAACGACATCACGGTGAGCACGCCGATCACGGCGAGCAGTGCGGCGAGCCCGCCGAGCCACGCCTTGCGCGTGCTCGGATCGTAGAACGGGCTGCGATCGACCAGCGGCAGCGCGACGAGGAACCCGGCGACGAGCGCGGGCGCGACGAGCGCGATGACCTTCTCGAACGAACCGAACAGGTGGCGCAGCTCGAAGAGCCAGCGGAAGTACCACAGCGGCCGGGCGTCGTAGGCGGCGGTCGGATCGGCCGGCGCCGCGAGGTCGATGCCGCGCGTCGACGCGACGTACGCGAGCAGCACCGCGAACACGATCGCCATCGCGATCACGTCACGCAGCGTCTGATGCGGCCAGCGCGGCAGCGCGCGCGCATCGCTTCGATCCCAGCGCGGCGTCGCGCCGTGGCGGCGGGCGATCGCGACGTGACCGACCACGACGAGCACGGTCAGCGCCGGCAGCAGCACCACGTGCAGCGTGTAGAAGCGCGTCAGCGTCAGGTTGCCGTACTCGTTGCCGCCGACGACGAGCGCGCGAATCGCGGAGCCGATCACCGGCGTACCGGCGGCGACGCGGACCTCGACCTGGCTCGCCCAGTAGCCCGCCTGATCCCAGCGCAGCACGTAGCCGGTGATCGCGAAGCCGAGCACGAGCAGCAGGAGCAGGACGCCGAGCCACAAGACGAGCTCGCGCGGCTTCTTGTACGCGCCGAACAGCGCGGTCTGGACGAGGTGAATGCCGGCGACGATCACGAGCGCCGTCGCGCCCTGAAAGTGAAGGCCGCGAATCAGCCAGCCCAGGCTGGTACGGTCCTGCACGTACGCGACCGAGGCCCACGCGTCGGTGGTCGTCGGCGCGTAGAACGCGGCGAGCGCGGCGCCGGTCACCGCCTCGACGAGCAGCAACATCACGAGCACCGCGCCGAACACGTACGCGAACGATGGACCCGGGACGGTCCGGACCGCGGGCGTGCGGTCGGTCGCGGGCGCGATCCGGTCGCGCAACCAGCCGCGCAGACTCACGCCGGCTGTCGCTCCCCGGTGTCGAGCTTGTAGACGACCCACGTCAGCCGCAGCCGGTTCCCGTCGACCGCGATCGGCAGCGGATCGAGGCCGCGCTTGGCCGGGCCAACGCCAACTCGCGCGCCGGCGGCATCGAACCGGCTGTTGTGGCACGGGCACAGAAACGACTTGTTCGCCGGCTCCCAGCCAACCGGACAGCCGAGGTGCGGGCACGTCGCGGACACCGCCTCGAGCTTGTCGGTCTTGCGCACGAACGCGGCGCCGAGCACGACGTCGTGCGACGTGGTCCAGGCGTCGCGCACCTCGGGCGCGATCACGTCGACCTTGCGCCACTCGGGTCCGAGCGTCCGGACGTCGCCGACGTCGATCGGATCGCGCGGCGTGGTGACGGTCTGGCGGTGCGCCGGATCGATGATCAGGCTCACCGCGGGCCCGGCGACGGCGACTCCGACGGCCGCGCCGACCCCACAACTCGCCAGCTTCAGAAACGTGCGGCGATCCGGAGCGGCGGGGTCATCACCCATCGGCATGTACGGTAACAGAGCCGGATGCCGCCAAGAAGTTTCAGCCCATCGTGCGCTCTTCGCGCTCCTGATCCTCTTTGCACTTGATGCAGAGCGTGGTCTCGGGGCGCGCTTCGAGGCGCTTCTTGCCGATCGGTTCCTCGCAGATCTCGCAGATCCCGAACGTGCCTTCGTCGATCTTCTTGAGCGCGAGGTCGAGCTTGGTGAGAAGGCTCTTCTCGCGGCCACGCAGGCGGAACTCGAAGGACTGCAGGTACTCGCTGGACGCGAGGTCCATCTCGTCGGGCAGATCGTTCGTGTCCAGCGCCATGTTCTCGACCGAAAGCATCTGGCGGGCCCGATCGAGCACCGCCTTGCGTTTCTCGTTGAGGAGCTCCTGAAACTTCTTCAGCTCCTTCTTGTTGAGCGACTTGGATGACGAGGCGGCTGTGGTGCTCATAGGGCCCTCAAAAGGCGCGACAGGATAGTGACGACCACATACCGTGGCAATGCCCTTTCGACGAGATCACCATCATACACAGGTGGATGCCTTGACACTGTGTACGCTAACAATCGAAACTAACTGGCGTATGGCAGGGTCGGACAAGCGCAAGCAGTCTCTATACTTTCCCGAAGACATGCTGAAGGAAATCCAAGACGAGGCGACCCGGCAGGACCGGTCGCTGTCCTGGATCGTCCAGAAGGCCTGGAAGATCGCACGGAAAGAAATCATGAAGTACCCGTCGGTGAACGAGTTCCCCGGCGAAGAAGACGAAAAAGAAATCGCCTGAGAGCTGACCCGGCTGGTGCCTGTGACGGCATGGGGATATGCCGTCGCGACCGACGGTAGTCCGCTGTTCTACGAGTCGTGGGGAGACCGAGGCGAACGTTCGCCGGTGCTCCTGTGCGACGGCATTGGCTGCGACGGCTACGTGTGGCGCTACCTGCGCCAGGACCTGACCGATCGGTTCGGGCTCCACCCTCATTATCGGGGGCACGGCCGGACCGCGGCGCCGCGCGATCCGACGCGGGTCACGATCGAGGACCTCGCGGACGATGTCGCGTGCGTGCTCGATGACGCCGATGTCCCGCGCGCGATCCTGATCGGCCACTCGATGGGCGTGCAGGTCGCGCTCGAGACCTACCGCCGTCACCCGGCGCGCGTCGCCGGGCTGGTCCTGTTATGTGGTGCAAGCTCGCACCCGCTGCGGACGTTTCGCGGCTCGGCCACGCTCGAGGATCTGCTCCCGACGATCGAGAAGTGGGTCCATCGCGTGCCTCGCGTGGTCAATCGACTGACTCGCACCCTCCTGCCCACCCGGCTGGCCTTCGAGGTCGCGAGCCGGCTCGAGATCCGCAAGGAGCTGATCGAGCCCAGCGACTTCATGCCCTACCTCGAGGGCATGGCGCGGATCGACACCCGGCTGTTCGTCGCCATGTTATCGAGCGCCGGCCAGCACTCCGCCGACGACCTGTTGCCGCAGATCGCGGTCCCGACACTCGTGGTCGCGGGCGAGCGCGACGGCTTCACGCCGGCCGAGCGCAGCCGGGTGATGGCCGCGGCGATCCCGGGCGCGGAGCTGCTCGAGATTCCCGACGCCTCGCACACCGCTCCGATCGAGCGGCCGACGCTGGTCGACTCGACGATTCACGATTTTGTGGCAAGACGGATTGATTCGGCTGACGCTAAGAGCCGGGAGTGAGACGCGTGAATATCGCGGTGCTGGGGTCGAGCGAGCCCGCCTCGGGGTAGGCCCGGGGTATTTCTGAACATGAATCGAGGATCACCTTGTTGAGGCCGCATTTTTTGTCGGGTTACGCGCGGAATTTCATCGCTTTTGAAAATGTGATCAGGCAAGGTCGCGGTCCATCGCATCGCGTCCTTATGGGGGAAGAATAGGGATTCCGATGCGAGACCAGGACAAAGAAGCCATGGAAACCGACAAGTCAATGACACGCCCTGTCCTCCGTCGGCC
>DAIRFU010000032.1:0-19036 GCA_036794935.1 Kofleriaceae bacterium
GGGGTGTCGGCATCGCGGCCGTCGAGCTCGGCACCCTGCTCGGCGCGCGCGTGATCGCCGCGGCCTCGAGTGCCGAGAAGCTCGCGTTCTGCCGCGAGCACGGCGCCACGGACACGATCGACTACAGCCGCGAGGACCTCAAGGATCGCATCAAGGCGCTGACCGGCGGCAACGGCGTCGATGTCGTGTACGACCCGGTGGGAGGCTCGCTCGCCGAGCCCGCGGTGCGCGGTACCGGCTGGCAGGGGCGCTATCTCGTGATCGGCTTCGCGTCCGGCGAGATCCCGAAGCTGCCGCTCAATCTGGTGTTACTGAAGGGGTGTCAGATCGTGGGTGTGTTCTGGGGCTCGTTCGCGATGCGCGAGCCCGCGCGCAACCGCGCTCATGCGGAGCAGATCTTCCGCTGGGTCGCCGAAGGTGCGCTCAGGCCCGCGATCGACGCCACGCTGCCGTTCGCCGAGGCCGGCGAGGCGCTCGCTCGGCTCGAGCATCGGCAGGTAAAAGGCAAGCTCGTCCTGGTCCCATGACGATATAGTCATCGGGATGCGCGTGTGGCTGCTGTCGATGCTCCTCGCTGCATGTTCGTTCGACCACGGCCAGGTCGCACCGGACGGTGGCACGACTGCGTTCGGCGATGCAGACGCCGATGGTCAGGTCGCGTGTGTCTCGTTCTCGTCGCAGTTCGATACCTGCGCGCTGGCGCCGAGCGACACCGACCTGACGCTGACCGGCGCGTACCGGTACGACACCGACGCCGGCACGCTCGCGCTGGACGATGCCAGCGTGCCCGTCACGCGCATGCAGCTGATGGGCAAGGCCGGTCTCGTCGAGGTCGTGCTCGTCCGCGACCTGCGGATGACGGCGAACAGCACGCTGCGCGCGACCGGCGCGCTGCCACTCGCGTTCGTCGCGTACGGTGCGATCACGATCGAGGGCAGCGCCTCGATCGACGTCTCCGCCGGCGGTGCCGGCGCGCGCGCGGCGTGCGACGGCGGCGCGATCGGCGGGACGCCGCGTGACGGCGGTGCGGGTGGTGGCGGCGGCGGCGGGTTCGCGGCCGCGGGCGGCGACGGCGGCAACGGGGACAGCGACGGTTCCTCGCCCGCGCCGGGTGGAACCGGAGGCGTCACCGCTGCCGCCACGCCGCTCGGCCCGCTCGGCGGCTGTCCCGGTGCCGATGGCGGCGAGGGTGCCGACGACGGCGGCGAGCGCGGCGAGGCAGGCGGCGCGATCTACCTCGCTGCCGCACAGCGCATCGAGCTGGCGAGTGGCGCGAGCATCAGCGCCGGTGGCGGCGGCGGCATCGGCGGCGATGCGGAGGGGGGCTCGTTCGGCGACGCCGGCGGCGGTGGTGGTGGCTCGGGTGGCATGATCCTGCTCGAGTCGCGGATCGTGCACAGCCTCGGCGTGCTTGCCGCAAACGGTGGCGGCGGCGGCGAGGCATCCGGCGATGGCGATGCGGGCACGTCTGGGATGCCGGGCGCGCTCGGCGCCGCGGCCGCGCCGGGCGGTGCGGGAAACTCGCCGACCGGCACCGACGGTGGGGCAGGTGGTGCGCTCGCTGCTCCAGGCGGACTGTCGGTGACCACGAGCGACAAGGGCGGCGGTGGAGGTGGCGGTGGCGGTGTCGGCTACATCATCGTCCTGTCCGCGGATCCGATGATCGCACTGGCGTCGCCCGATCCGATCTGAGCGTGATCGATCGGGAGGGAGCGCCCGCCGACGACGACGCACCGGCGTGGGTACGGTAGAGTCTTGCATGCGCGATCGGGCGACGCGACCCTGTAGCCGCCGAGCTACAGCGCTGCGCCCGGGAGCGTTGCTCGTCCTCTCGCTGGTGATGGTGGCTGCCGCCGCTCGCCACGTGGCGGCCGGGGCCGATCTCGAGTACCCCGTGAAGGCGGAGTTCCTCGAACGCTTCACGCACTTCATCCGGTGGCCGAGCACGTCGTTCCCTCGGGTCGATAGCCCGTTCGTCGTCTGCGTGATCGGCAAGAACCCGTTCGGGACGTATCTCGCGGACCTGATCGGCCGGCGGCGCATCCAGTCACGACGGACGGAGCTGCGCTCGATCAGCGAGACCGCGGAGATCGACCACTGCAACCTCCTGTTCATCGCGAGCAGCGAATCGCGCCGGGTCGCCACCATCCTCACGTACACCTCCGGCAGACCGATCCTCACCGTCGGTGACACGGAGGGCTTCGCCAGCGCCGGTGTCCTCGTGAACCTCTACATCCACGCGAGCAACGTCCGGTTCGAGATCAACGTCCGCGCGGTCAAGAGTAGCGGGCTGAAAGTCAGCTCGAAGCTGCTCAAGCTGGCGCGCCTCGTCGCGGCAGAGCCGCCGCCATGAAGCTCGCGCTGTCGATTCGCACGCGCGTCACCCTGGTCATCTTCACCGGCGTGCTGCTGCCACTTTGCGTGGCGCTCGTCGCGGTCGCGGCACACGAGATGGACAGCGTACGTCGCGAGTTCTCGTCGCAGGCGGCGCTGCTCGGCTCGATGGTCGGCGAATACGCCGCCGTGGACATGGCGTTCGAAGATCACGAGGAGGCGGCGAAGACCCTCGCGAAGCTCGCGACACAGCAGGACGTCATCTATGCGGCGCTCTACGATCGGAGCGGCCGCCGGTTCGCGACGTACCAGTGCCCGGGCGGTGCCGGTGTCGAGATCGCGGAGCGGATCGTCGAGCCGGTCGCCGCGAAGTTCTCGTACGCGGGCGATCACTACGATCAGCAGCGGCCCGTCGTGTACGGCGGTACCCGGTTCGGGACGCTCGTGTTGCGGCAGTCGACCGCCGCGCTCGGTGCCCGTGCCAGCGCGTATCGGTCGACCGCGATCGTCGCGGCCCTCAGCCTGGCAGCGCTGGGTCTTCTGTTCGCGTTCCTGCTCCAGCGCTTGATCTCGCGTCCGATCCTCGATCTCGCAGCGGTCGCTCGCAGGGTCGCCGACGAGCACGACTACACGATCCGCGCGTCCGCGCCTCACGACGACGAGATCGGCGTGCTGGCCAAGGGATTCAACGCGATGCTGGCGGAGGTCTCGCGACGTCGAGGCGAGGCCAACCGGGCGATCGAGGCTCGAGACGAGTTTCTGTCCGTCGCCTCGCACGAGCTCAATACACCGCTGACATCGCTCAAGCTGGCGCTCCAGGCATTGCAGCCCGAAGACGATACCTCCGAGCGAGCGCGCGTCCGGCTCGTGCAGCTCGCGAGCAAGCAGGTCGACCGGCTCGAGCTGCTGGTCGCCGAGCTCCTCGACGTGACGCGCCTGCGGCGGGGGACCGTCCAGTTGACACTCGCGGACATGGATCTGGTGGAGCTGATCGACGAGGTCGGCGCGCGCCTGGCTCCCAACTTCGAGCGCTCGAGGTCCCGGTTCGAGGTCGACGCGCCCGGTGCCATCGTGGGGCACTGGGATCGGTCTCGGCTCGACCAGGTGATCACGAACTTGCTGACCAACGCGATCAAGTTCGGCGAGGGAAGGCCCATTCGCGTCGAGGCCAGCCAGGACGGCGACCGCGCACGCGTGGTCGTACGCGATCACGGCCGTGGCATTCCTCCGGACCGGATCTCTCGCGTCTTCGATGCCTACGAGCGTGCGGTGCCCACGGGCCACTACGGTGGACTGGGCCTGGGGCTCTTCATCGTGCGGAGCCTCGTCGAGCAACACGGCGGCGCCGTCCGCGCGGAGAGTGCGGGCGCCGGAGCTGCGTTCATCGTCGAGTTACCGCTGCGTTCTGAGGCTCCTGACCAGCCCGCTCGTGATGTTGGCCTCGCATAGCTGATTTTCGTGTCGTTTGTTGCCGGCACGAGCCGCAGCGCGCGGTACGGTCTGGTGGTGTCGAGCTTCGGGCCTGGAGACTACGTGCTGATCGTCGACGATGACGACGATATCCGGGAGACGCTGGAGATCATCCTCGCGAGCCGCGGCTTCCGGTCGGTCTCCGCCGGCGACGGAGCGGAAGCACTGGCTCTCATGCAGGCCGGGCCGCTTCCGGCCGTCGTGCTGCTCGACATCATGATGCCCGGGATGAACGGAGCGCAGTTTCGAGCTCGTCAGCTCGAGGATCCGCGCCTCGCGAACGTGCCGCTGATCGTGATGAGCGGAGACAGCAAGGTCGATCAGAAAGCCGCCGCACTCGGCAAGGTCCGCTGCCTCAAGAAGCCCGTCGATATCGCGGACCTCATCGCGGCCGTTCGCGAAGCTCGCTGACCGCGACGTCGTTCGCGTCGCTCACAGGTCGCAGGCGGATGCGCCGCCCTGGTAGCCCTTCTTGAACGACGAGCTGCGCTGTGCGGCGGAGCCGTGTGTCCACGTCTCGGGCTGGACGCGACCCTGCGCCTGGCGCTGGAGCGTGTCATCGCCGATCTGTGCGGCCGCGTTGAGTGCCTCGTCGATGTCGCCGACCTCGATCAATCGACGCCCCTCGGCGCTCCTGGCCCACGCGCCGGCGAGGCAATCCGCCTGCAGCTCGACCGCGATCTGCGCGTTGGGCTTGCGGCTGCCGGTCTCGAGATGATCGGTCAGGTTCTGCACGTGATGGCCGACCTCGTGTGCGATCACGTACGCCTGCGCGAAGTCGCCGGGCGCGCCGAAGCGGCGGCGCAGCTCGTCGTAGAACGACAGGTCGATGTAGACCTTCTGATCGTTGGGGCAGTAGAACGGCCCGACCGCGGTCGACGCCGTGCCGCACGCGGTGCGCACGCCGCGCCGGAACAGGACCATCTTCGCCGGCGTGTAGCCGCGCAGCTGCTCGCTCCAGGTGTTCTGGACGTCGTCGAACACGAAGCTGACGAAGTGGACCAGCTCGTCTTCCTGCGGTGAGCTCGAGACCTGGCGGCTGTCGCCGCTGCGCTGGGCCGGAGGGGAGCCGCCGCCGAGACAGCTCAGACCTTCGCCGCCCATGCACATGCCGCCGCCGCCGAGCGCGACGGCGAGCACGAGCCCGATCAGCACGCCCTTCCAGCCGAACATCGACAGCAGGCTGATGATGCCGCCGACCGGCACGCGGCCGCCGCCGCCGAACCCGCCGATACTCTCACCGCGTCGATCCTCGACGTTCGAGCTGCGATACGAACGGTCCCAGCGCATAGCTACAAGGAAGCATCGCGCGGACGCGCCGACAAGCATCTCTCGCGGACGAAAAACTCCGCTGGGCGCAGCTGCACGCGTGGCACAGCCGGGCGTGCGCGACCCTCCAGCGCCAGATCCGTCCGCCAGCTCACCGCTTCGCGACGCCGGCGCTGCGCCGGTGCCCGGCGAGCCAGTCGAGGATGTGGCGTGCCTTCGCCTCGGTCAGGGCCGCGTCCTCCTTTGCGTGGTTTGCGCCGGGTAGCAGATCCCAGACGACCTCCTGCCCACATGCGTCGAAGTACGCGCGCAGGCGCTTCGCCCCGCCGTGCCCCGGGTTCTCGTCACCGACGAGGAAGTACGCGGGGAGTGGCTGGTCGGGGCAGCCGTCCGCGTGCGGTGGCACACCGCCACCGTGGATCACGACCGCGGCGAACATGCGCGGCCACGCCTGCACGTGCTTGCCGATGAACGTCGCGCCGCCCGACCAGCCGACGAGGTAGATACGACCGGTGTCGATGTGGTGCTCGCGCATGACCTCGCGAACCTGCTCGCGCACCCAGCCTGGATCGTGGTGCCAGCGGTACCAGCTACCGTCACGACAGCCGAGCGTCGCGGGGCACTGCAAGGACAGCAGGGCCCAGCCGCGCGCGCGCACCGCGGGCCGCCATTTCGCCGCGCGCTCGCGTGCGTTGTCGGTGTCGCCGTGGAGCGTGACCACGAGCGGCACCGGCGCCGAGCCGCGATGCGAACGATCCGGCAGATCGAGCGTGCAGCCGCCGCAGGGCGCCGCGGGACGCGTGGCGTCGGCGCGCACCGCGACGGCGAAGATCGCGAACACGAGCACGCCGCCGCGCATGACCAGCGCTGTTGCACGGGATGCGCCGCCGCATCTGCGACGAGCTCCGAGTCACGGGCCTGCCCGTCAGCTCGCGGCTGCGAGCTCGAGTCCCGGTGCCTCGCCGAGGCGAGCGACGACCCAGGCGTACATCGCGAGCGCGTCGAACCGGCCGCGGATCGCGACGCGCCAGCCGACCTGCTCGAAATGATCCGCCTCGATCTCGGCGAGCGTCTCGCCCCAGTACTGCGATGCGATCGGGACGAGGCCGTCGTTTGGCCCGGCCACGCGGCGCAGGTACGCGTGCGCGGGCGCGAGCGCGAGCGAGATCGGGGTACCGGCCGCGCGGATCCCGCCGACGACGCAGGCGTAGCGGACGCCCGTCACGTCGAGGATCTCTTCATTGAACCGGGCGAGCGCGGCGGTCGAGAGCCAGTCGACCGCGTGCAGCGGCATACCGATCACGGCGATCGCCTTGCGCGCGATCCCGATCGGACCCCCGAGCGCCAGATCGGCAAGCGGCGTGCCGCGATGGGGGGTGCCGACCGTGACGAGCGAACGAACCTTGCTCGCGAGCCCGAGGCGCGCGAGTGCGTAGCGGGCGTCGAGGCCGCCCAGGCTGTGCGCGATGATGTCGACCCGCTCGTGCGGCAGCGCCGCGATCTTGTCGGCGAGGATCTGCGCGCGATCGGGAACCGAGGCGGCCGCCGGCAAGCGCACCGCGTGCGCGTGGCAGCCCAGCTGCTCGAGGTGCCTCACGATGCCGCGAAAATAATGAAGCCTGACGCCGGGCACACCGATGCGATCGAAGCCGAACAGCCCGTGCACCAGCACGACCGGCAGCGGTCCGCGCTCTGCCGGCCCCCCGCTCGAGCCGCCCCGCCGCCCCGCACCGGTCCGCCCGGCCCCGGTCCGGCCCGTCCGCCGCCGCCGGATCACCGCGACGCCGACCACGGTCGCGATCAGCGCGATCGCGACCAGTGCCAGCAGCACGATCACTCCGGGGCTCATGCCCCCGAGTATACGAGCGCTCGAAACGGGCGCGGACGGTCCTTTGCGGGCGGGCGAACACCTTCGATCAACGCGCGGCGCGCCGATGAAGCGAATCGCGATCGACTGTTAGTGGCCGGCATCCCGGCGTAGACGTCAGCGCCTGGAAGCGGGGCGCGAGCCCGGCCGGCGCGTGTACGAGCGGGGCGCGGCGCGGCAACTCGGCAAGACCCGCAGATCAAGATGAGGTGCTGCGGCAGGCGGTCGCAGCGATCCCGGTTTGGGCATGCGGTGAATTGTCGCGACATGCGTGACGGCACCATGACGCAGCATGTTCGCCGACGAGACGTGCGATCACACGCATCGCAATCGGGTGGGGCGGTCCTAGGACGGTCTAGATCGTGCCGCTGCAACCTTGCGAAGTACTTACGACTCGTGGTGAAAGCCGCTGCAGGGAAACCATGTCGAGATTCATCTTCCCGGAATGGACCGAGACCCTAAAGAAATGGGTCAACCTGCTGGTCCTCGGCGCTCCTGTGTACCTGGTCGCACTTATTGCGTACGGGGTAACTCCAGAAGCGATCAGGATCGGTTATCAGCCGGATCAGCCGGTGCCCTACTCGCACGCGTTACACGCGGGTGAGCTCGGCATCGACTGCCGGTACTGCCACTCGGTCGTCGAGTATTCCCCCAAGGCGGCGATCCCGCCGGCCGCGGTGTGCATGAACTGCCACTCGACGGTGCGCAAGGAGTCGGACGCGCTGCTGCCGATTCGCGAGGCGTTCGCCGAGAACAAGCCGGTGCACTGGACGCGGGTGACGGACCTGCCGGACTACGTCTACTTCAACCACCAGGCGCACGTGAATGCGGCCGTGGGTTGCGAGGACTGTCACGGCCGTATCGACCAGATGGTCAAGGTCTACCAGGCCAAGCCACTCACGATGGAGTGGTGCATCAACTGCCACAAGAACCCGACCGCGTATCTGCGCGAGCCCGCGAACGTCACGAAGATGGGCTACACGCCCGTGACGCCGAACGAGGGCGAGAAGGTGCAGAAGCGGAACCAGGTCAAGCCGCCCACCAACTGCTCGACGTGTCACCGCTGAGGAGCCGAGCCAGTATGTCAGCCAAAGAACACGACCACGATCACGGGCACGACCACGGTCACGGCGACCATGGTCATGACGACCACGGCCACGCTCACCCGCACGGTCACGAGGCGCATGACACGGCCCCGCTGCCGGCGACGCCGGAGCACGGGTACTGGAAGTCGCTGAAGGAGCTCGACGGCAAGGCGCCGTGGCAGCTCGCGCCGCACAACAAGGAGTTCGAGCCGGGCAGCGACGAGCAGCCGCCGGTCGACCCGATGTCGCGCCGTAACTTCTTCCACCTGATGGGCGCCAGCATGGGCCTCGCGGGGATCGCGACCGGCGCCGGCTGCCGCTACGACAAGGAAGAGATCGTCCCGCTCGCGCGCCGGCCCGAGGATCAGGTCCCGGGCACGACGCTCGAGTATTCGACGACGTACGACCTCGCCGGCGTCGCGCACTCGCTCGTCGCGACCTCGTACGAGGGCCGCCCGATCCACCTCGACGGCAACCCGGACCACCCGTTCGCGGGCGGCCCGGTCCTGCCGGGCACGAAGAAGCACGCCGGCGCGTCGACGTTCGCGCAGGCGAGCATCCTCCATCTCTACGATCCGGACCGCTCGCAATCGGTCCTCAACAAGGCCAAGGGTTCGTCGATCGAGTCGTTCCGGGCCGGCCTCGGCGAGCTCAAGAAGCAGCTCCTCGCCGGCGGCGCGCGCGTCCTCAGCGAGGCATCGTCGTCGCCGACCCTGCAGGCACTCAAGCGCAAGCTCGAGCAGCAGGGCGTGCAGTGGCACGAGTACGAGCCGCTGTCGTGGGACAACGAGCGCGAAGGCACGAAGGCAGCTTTCGGACGGCCGGTCCGGCCGATCGCGAAGCTCGATCGCTGCGAGACGATCGTCACGATCGATGCCGACCTGTTCGTCGAGCACCCGGCCGCGATGCGCTACAGCCGCGACTTCGCGCGCAGCCGCCGCAGGGACGGCTCGCTCGGACCGGGCAAGATGAACCGGCTCTGGGTCGCCGAGAGCGTGTTCTCGAACACCGGCGCGATGGCGGATCACCGCCTCGGCATGCGGACCGAGCTCGGCTTGCCGTTCGCGCTGGCCCTCGAGGCCTCGCTGAGCGGCGGCGGCGTGCCGAACAGCGAGTTCCTCAAGGAGACCAAGGTCGCGCAGTTCATCTCGGTGCTCACCGAGGAGCTGAAGGCGAACCGCGGCCGCGCGGTCGTGATCGCGGGCCGCCGTCAGCCGCCGCTGGTGCACGCGGCGGTCGCCCGGATCAACCAGGCGATCGGCGCACCGGGCGCGACGCTCGACTACGTCGAGGATCCCGAGCCGGGCCGGCCCTCGCACCTGGCGTCGATCAAGAAGCTCGCCACCGACATGGCGGCCAAGCAGGTGCCGCTGCTCGTCATCCTCGGCGGCAACCCCGTGTACGACGCCCCGGCCGATCTCAACTTCAAGGACGCGCTCGCGGCGGTCACGACCTCGGTCCACCTGAGCGAGTACCAGGACGAGACGTCGCTCCAGGCGACGTGGCACCTCCCGAAGGCGCACTTCCTCGAGGCCTGGGGCGACGCGCGCACCTGGGACGGCACGGTGTCGGTGGCGCAGCCGCTGATCGCGCCGATCTACGGCGGCATCTCGTCGATCGAGCTGCTCTCGTGGCTGCTCGGTGACGAGGTCAGCGGCGAGAAGCTCGTGCGCGACACGTTCACGTCGCTCGGCCACACCAGCTGGAAGCAGCACGTGCACGACGGCTTCGTCGCGAACACGGCGCTGCCGACCGCGCAGGTCACGGCGCAGGCGCTGCCGCAGGTGCAGCTGACCGCGGGGCAGCAGGCCGGCAGCAAGCGCAAGAACGGCGAGCTCGAGGTGGTGTTCCACTACTCGAGCTTCACGTACGACGGCCGGTTCGCGAACAACCCGTGGCTCTGGGAGACCCCGGACTTCCTGACGAAGGTCACCTGGGACAACTACGCGCTGGTCTCGCCGGAGACCGCGCTCGCGCTCGGCGTCAAGAACGACGAGATGATCACGATCAAGGTCGGCGATCGCTCGATCACGCTGCCCTGCTACACGATGCCGGGACAGGCGCGCTACTCGATCGGCCTCGTGGTCGGCGGTGGCCGCACCGCCTCGGGACGCGCGGCCGCGGTCGGCGGCCAGCGTTCGGGCACGAACAGCCCGGGCTGGGACACGTACAAGGTCCGCACGACGGATGGCTTCGACGCGGTCGTCGGCGCCACGGTCACCGGCAGCGGTGACACGTACACGCTGGCGAACGTCCAGGACCACTGGGACTACAAGCCCGGCAACAACCGCCTGATGAGCAACGCCGAGTCGGCGCTGCAGTTCGACCACGAGGTCAACCGCCGCTCGCACGATCTCGTCGAGGAGATCGGCGGCGACGAGCTCGCGAAGAACCACGCCTGGAAGGCCGAGAACGAGGAGGAGTTCTGGGACGACGAGATCGTCGCCACGGCGAAGGGCGAGAAGCCCCGCCACCTCTCGCTGTTCGAGGAGAAGGAGTACCAGGGCCACCGCTGGGGCATGGCGATCGACCTGTCGACGTGCACCGGCTGTAACGCGTGCATGATCGCGTGTCAGTCGGAGAACAACGTCCCGACGGTCGGCCGCCTCGAGGTCATCCACAACCGCGAGATGCACTGGATCCGTATCGACCGGTACTTCCAGGGCACGCCGGAGGAGCCGCACGTCGTCCACCAGCCGCTCGCCTGCCAGCAGTGCGAGAACGCGCCCTGCGAGCAGGTCTGCCCGGTCGGCGCGACGAGTCACTCGGAAGAGGGCCTCAACGACATGGCCTACAACCGGTGCATCGGCACGCGCTACTGCGCGAACAACTGCCCGTACCGCGTCCGCCGGTTCAACTTCCTCGACTGGAACAAGGAGTTCCGCGAGGCGCGCCAGAAGGTGCGTCGCCTGCTGTTCAACCCGGACGTCACCGTGCGCATGCGCGGCGTGATGGAGAAGTGCACGTTCTGCGTGCAGCGGATCCAGAACGGCAAGATCCGGGCGAAGGCGCAGATCCGCAGCGGCCAGCGTGCCGGTTCGGTCAACGCGCCGCTGCCCGACGGCGAGATCGAGACGGCGTGCCAGATGGCGTGCCCGACCGAGGCGATCGTGTTCGGAGACCTCTCCGACAAGAACAGCCGCGTCGCGAAGCTGCACGCCGATCGGCGCGGCTACGCGCTGCTGCCGGTGCTCTACACGAAGCCGCGCAACCGCTACCTGACGCGCGTCCTGAACCCTCACCCGAAGATGCCGCAGCCGCCCAAGGCCGCAGGGGGGCACTGAACCATGAGTGAGACCGCCGCCGCTGTTCCTCACGAGCCCGGTAAGGCTCGTGAAACCTTCCGTGCGATCACGCGCGACGTCGCATGGATCGCCGAGGCGCCGAAGCCGCACAAGCTGTGGATCGTCGCCCTGGTGATCGCCATCCTGATGTTCGGATGGGGACTCGTCAGCATCTACCACCTGGTGATGACCGGTATCGGAGTCTGGGGTAACTCGAACTCCGTCGACTGGGCGTGGGACATCACGAACTTCGTCTGGTGGATCGGTATCGGCCACGCCGGCACGCTGATCTCCGCGGTGCTCTACCTGACGCGCCAGCACTGGCGGGTCAGCATCAACCGCGCCGCCGAGGCGATGACGATCTTCGCCGTCATGTGCGCGGGTCTGTACCCGCTGCTCCACACCGGGCGCCCCTGGTTCGCCTGGTGGATGATCCCGATCCCGAACGACATGGGCTCGATGTGGCCGCAGTTCCGCAGCCCGCTCATGTGGGACGTGTTCGCGGTCTCGACGTACCTCACGGTGTCGCTGCTGTTCTGGTTCATGGGCATGGTCCCGGACCTCGCGACGTTCCGCGACCGCTGCTCGCTCCAGGGCAAGAAGGTGCGCGCCGCGATCTACGGCGTGCTGTCCCTCGGCTGGCGCGGCTCGGCCCGCCACTGGCACCGCTACGAGCGCGCGTACCTGATCCTCGCGGGTCTCGCGACGCCGCTCGTGTTCTCGGTGCACTCGATCGTCTCGTTCGACTTCGCGACGTCCCAGCTGCCCGGCTGGCACACGACGATCTTCCCGCCGTACTTCGTCGCCGGCGCGATCTTCTCCGGCTTCGGCATGGTGCTCACCCTGCTGTTGCCGCTGCGCTGGCTGTTCAACCTGCAGCACATCATCAAGCAGGAGCACATCCACGCGATGTGCAAGATCATGCTGGCGACCGGCATGATGGTCGGTCTGTCCTACGGCACCGAGTTCTTCATCGCCTGGTACTCCGGGAACCCGTTCGAGAGCTTCACGTTCGTGTCGCGCGCGTTCGGTCCGTTCTGGTGGTGCTACTTCGCGATGATCAGCTGCAACGTTCTGATCCCGCAGTTCTTCTGGAGCAACTGGGTCAAGAACAACAACATCCTGATCTGGATCCTCTGCATCTTCGTGAACATCGGCATGTGGTTCGAGCGGTTTGTCATCATCGGCACCTCGCTCGCCCGCGGCTACGTCCCGAGCATGTGGGCCTACTACCACCCGACCCGGTGGGACATCGGCCTGTTCGTCGGCACGATCGGCATGTTCATCATGCTGTTCCTGCTGTTCTTCCGGTTCGCCCCCGTGGCCGCGATGAGTGAGCTCAAGGGCGCTTCGCCCGAGGCGCACGCGGGCGGCCCGTCGAAGGGAGGGCATCACTAATGGCGACTCACGATGACGCCCCGGTGACGACCACCGAGGTCAATGGTGAAGGCGAGCTGTACGGAGTGCTCGCCGAGTTCGATACGCCCGGCGAGCTCATCGAGGGCGCGCGTCGTGTCCACGACGCCGGCTTCACCGAGTTCGACTGCTACAGCCCGTTCCCGGTGCATGGCATCGACCCGGCGATGGGGATCAAGCGCACGATCCTGCCGCTCGTGATCTTCGGCGCCGGCTTCTGCGGCACCGTCGGTGGCCTGCTCCTGCAGTGGTACTGCAACTCGTACGCGTGGGAGTGGAACATCTCGGGCAAGCCGCTGTGGTCGATCCCGGCGAACATCCCGATCGCGTACGAGCTGACCATCCTGCTCGCCTCGATCACCGCGTTCCTCGGAATGTGGACGTTCAACAAGCTGCCGCAGGTCTGGCACCCGTTCTTCCGCAAGGACCGGTTCCTGCGCGCGACGGACGACGGCTTCTTCGTCGGCATCGAGGCGCGCGACCGCCGCTTCGATCTCGAGAAGACGAAGCAGCTGCTCGAGGATGCGGGCGCGATCGCGATCGAGCCCTGTTATTACGATCCCGACCCGCGCAGCAAGATGATGCCGAAGTGGATCACCGCGTTCATCGTGGCGAGCACGGCGTTCGCGCTGATCCCGTTCGCGATCGCCGCGAAGGCGCGCAACTCGCACTCGTCCGAGCCGCACTTCCACATCTTCCCGGACATGGACTACCAGCCGAAGTACAAGTCGGATCAGCCGATGGACATGTTCGCCGATGGGCGAGCGAACCGCGGCGAGATCCCGGACACGGTGGCGCGCGGCCACCTCGCCGCCGACGATGTCTTCTATCACGGCCTCGAGGGTGAGGCGGGCGCCCAGAAGTGGACGACCGGCTTCCCGGCGATGTACCCCGACGGACGCGCGTTCGTCGTCGACATGGCGCTGCTCGAGCGCGGCAAGAACCGGTTCGAGATCTACTGCACCCCGTGCCACGGCTTCGATGGCCACGGCCAGGGCATGGTGCCGGAGCGCGTGAAGTCGACGGGTGGCCTGTGGCAGGCGCGCAACCTCGTCGAGGCGCCGGACGCGAAGGGCAACGGCGGCGTGGTGGTGCAGATGCCGAACGGGCAGCTGTTCAACACGATCTCCAACGGCTTCAACACGATGCTGGGCTACGCGTCCCAGATCCCGCACGCCGACCGCTGGGCGATCGTCGCCTACGTCCGCGCGCTGGAGCGCGCACAGAACGCGTCGAGGACCGATGTCCCGGCCGATCTCCAGGGGAGCATCCGATGAGTGCACTCGTTAAATCCCTCCACCCCGACGAGAAGGTCAAGGCCGGCAAGCTCGGCGGCAACATGGTGAAGGCCGGTCTGGCCATCGCCGTGGTGTTCGGTGTCATCTCGATCGTGCTCGGCAGCATGCACGGCGATCACTGGAAGCGTTTCATGTACGCGTACGTGGTCGGCTGGAGCTTCATCGTGTCGATCTCGATCGGCATGCTGTGGCTCGTGCTGCTGCACCACCTGGTGCGTGGCCGGTGGGCGACCGTGGTGCGCCGCATCGCCGAGGCGATCACCTGCGCGTTCCCGCTGATCTTCATCGCCGGCCTCGGGTTCATCATCCCGCTGCTGCTCGGCTATCACGACCTCTACTACTGGGCGCACCCCGACGCGCACAACGCGGCGCTGAACCCGCACATGCAGCACAAGCTCGGCTGGCTGTCGCCGGGTGCGTTCGCGGTGCGCTACGTCATCTACGGCCTCATCTACTCCGGCATCTCTCTCTACTTCGCGAAGAAGTCACGCGAGCAGGACGAGAGCGGCGACCCGAAGATCTCGGACACGCTGCGCCGCGCGTCGGGCCCGGCGATGATCGTCTACTCGTTCACGACGGTGTTCATCGCCTGGGACGTGCTGATGTCCGCGGCGCCGAAGTGGTACTCGACGATCTACGGCGTCGGCTTCTGGGGCTCGGGCAACGTCGCCGCGTTCGCGGTGCTCGGCCTCATCGTGCTGTGGCTGCAGCGCAACGGCCGCCTCGTCCACTCGGTCAACGAGGAGCACTTCCACGACATCGGCAAGTGGATGTTCTCGTTCACGTTCTTCTGGGCATACATCGCGTTCTCGCAGTTCATGCTGCAGTGGTACGGCAACATGCCGGAGGAGACCGTCTGGTACAAGTACCGGATGTTCGGCGACTGGCAGTGGGTCAGCATCGCCATCCTCGTCGGGTTCTGGGCGTTCCCGTTCGTGTTCCTGATGTCGCGCTGGACCAAGCGCATCGTGCCGTCACTCGTGTTCTTCGCGGTGTGGCAGCTCGTGTTCCACTGGCTCGACATGTACTGGAACGTGATGCCGAGCTACGACTGGCAGGTCTCGTACGCGGGCGCCACGAAGCTCGTCGAGGGGCCGCTCATGGGCCCGATCGCGAGTCATCATGTCGGGTTGTCGGCGGTGGATTTCACGGTATGGATCGCGCTGGTCGGCATCCTGCTCGTCGGGATCGGCCGCAACCTCACAGGCAACCTGATCCCGATCAAGGATCCGACGCTGGGCATGTCGCTGGCCCACGAGCAACTCTAGGAGACCGCCATGTCCGGACCCAAGCGCAATCCAGACAAGCTCAACACGATCGGCGTCGTTGTCGTCGGTATCTGCGGAGCGGTGCTCGTCTACGTGACGATCCTCGCGTTGCAGGCCTTCTACATGGACAACACGTCCGAGATCGACACGATGGCCGACTACGGTGGCCAGGACGTGACCGCGAAGGGTCACAAGGCCGGCGAGATGCGCAACATCACCGAGGCCGGCAAGAACGCCGCCGTCGCCGGTCAGCAGGAGACCTTCCGCATCCCGATCGAGCACGCGATGAAGCTCGTCGTCGAGAGCGCGAAGCAGGATCCTGCTCACCTCATCCCGGCGCTGCCCGCGAGCGACAAGGCGTCGATCGAGCCGGTGTTCGGTCGTCCGAGCGCCGCCCCGCCCGCCGCCGAGGGAAGTGCTGCACCCGCCGGTACGCCCGGCGCCGCCGCGGGATCCGCGGCGACCGAGCCCGGCGCGCCCGCGGTGACCGTCCCGATGTCGCCGACCGGCGGCACGCCGGGGCAGCCGCAGCCCGTCCCCGGTGCCGGTTCGCAGCCGACGGCACAGCCGACCACCCCCGCCACCACCACGGCGCCGACCACCACCACCCAGCCCAAGGCCCCGGGCGCGACGCGACCGAAGGCCACGCCCCGGGCGCAGCCCAGGGCCGCCGGCTCGGCGCAGCCCAAGGCCGCCGGGTCGGCGCAGCCCAAGACCCCCTAGCACACGTGATCCGCAACGCTCTGCTCGTCCTCGCCATCGTGGCGCAACCGGTGCTCGCGCACGCGGGCGAGCCAGCTGTACCCGTGCCGAAAAATGGCGGCGACGAGATCCTGCGCCCGCCGCCGACGTACAAGGCCAACCACGTCACCGTCGACGAGCAGCTCGGCGCCAAGGTGCCGCTCGACGCGATGTTTCGCGATCACACCGGCAAGCTCGTCACGCTCGGCCAGGTGCTCACGAACGGGAAGCTGACCACGACCGACGAGGGCACGCTGCCCACGATCCTCACATTCAACTACTCGGATTGTCCGATGCTGTGCAACCTGCAGCTCAACGGGCTCTCCGCCGTGCTGCCGAAGATCGCCGTCAAGCAGGACACCGCGCAGTTCCGGGTCGGCGACCAGTTCCGCATCGTCACCATCGATCTCGAGCCGAACGACACGCTCGAGAAGGTCGGGAAGATGCGGCAGCGCTACCTCGACAATCTACCCGAGGGGCTGCGGGCGTCGGCCGCGAAGGGCTGGACGTACCTCATCGCCGCCACCCCGGGCGACTCCGCGTCGATTCGTCGCGTCGCCAAAGCCGTCGGATTCTCATATACGTACGTCGCAGACCGCGCGGAGTGGGCGCATCCCGCAGCACTGATCTTCCTCAGCGTCACGGGCACCGTCACTCGCTACGTCTACGGCATCGAGTTCGATCAGCAAGTGATGCGCGAGTCGATCATCAAGGCAGGCACGAGCGAGCCCGCGACCGCCGTCGGGTTCCTGAACCGTTGCTACCACTTCGATCCGGACGCGAATAACCATTCGCGCGCCGGTGTCATGGCGCTGCGCATCGGCGCGGCGGGTTTCGCCGTTCTGTTGTTGTCGGCTCTCGGCGTGATGCAGCTCATCCGCCGCCGCCGATCAGGAGTGAACCGAGCATGAAATCGATCATCCGTTGCCTCGTCGTCGCGACCTGCGTGGTCGGGTGGCTCGGTGCGGTTGCCGCACAACCGGCGCCCACGGCTCCGCCCACCGCGGGCTCGGCTGCACCTGCGGCCGCGCAGCAGCCTCCAGCCGCGGCGACGCCGCCTGCAGCCGGCAGCGCTGCCGGTAGCGCCGCTGGTAGCGGGACGGCTCCCGCGACCGGCACGGCGCCGATCGTTCCCGACGTCACGGCCGTGAACAAGGGTGCGGCGCAGGGCAGCGGCCCGGCCGGCACGCAGTCGCCTGGACCGTCGACCGCCCCCGCCGGCGGCGCGGGCGTCGCCTGGTACGACGCGCTCGCGAACAAGCCGATCGAGGAGGAGGGCACGTTCTGGATGCCCAAGGCCGTCAACGCCGCGGCCGACGAGTCGGACATCATGTTCTACTCGGTGCTCGCGCTGTCCGCGGTCTTCTTCTTCGCGATCGCGATCTGCGTCGTCTACTTCACGATCAAGTATCGCCACCGCCCGGGTCACAAGCCGATGCCGTCGGCGGCCCACAACGATGCGCTCGAGATCACGTGGACCGTGATCCCGACGATCATCGTCGTGTTCCTGTTCTGGTACGGCTGGCGCTCGTACGTCCACGTCGTCACGCCGCCGCAGAAGGCCGTCGAGATCCAGGTCCTCGCCTGGCGCTGGAACTGGCAGTTCACGCACGCGAATGGCGTGACCGACTCGGACCTCCACGTGCCGGTCGACACGCCGGTGCGTCTGGTCATGACGTCGAAGGACGTGCTGCACTCGTTCTACGCGCCGGCGATGCGCGTCAAGCAGGACCTCGTGCCGCGCCGCTACACGTATGCGTGGTTCAAGGCGACGAAGCCGGGCACGTACCGGCTGACCTGCGCCGAGTACTGCGGCACGTCGCACGCGCAGATGGCCTGCCTCGAGGTCGACAAGCACACAGGTGCGTGCCTGCGACGCGCCGTGGTTGTCGTGCACAAGAAGGGCGACTACGAGCGCTATCTCGCCGACAAGGCAGCGTCGGTCGGCAGCATGGCCCCGGTCGACCTCGGCAAGTCGGTCTACGAGAAGAAGGGCTGCAACGCCTGCCACACGATCGACGGCACACCGCGCGTCGGGCCGACGTGGCTGCACGCCTTCGGCACCCAGGTGCCGCTGTCCGATGGCACCAAGGTGCTGATGGACGAGAACTACATCCGCGAGTCGATGATGTCGCCGCAGGCGAAGCTCCACCAGGGCTATCCGCCGTCGATGCCGTCCTTCGAGGGGCAGCTCAAAGAGAACGAGATCAACGGCGTGATCGAATACCTGAAGTCGCTGAAGTGAGGATCTGACCAATGGCGACCACCGCAACCGCAACGACCACTACGCGTCAGCACGGGCCCGTCGACGAGCCCGACTTCCTGCACGTCACGCGCGGGCTGAAGAGCTGGCTGTTCACGCTCGATCACAAGCGGATCGGGATGATGTACCTGTGCGCGATCCTGATCGCGCTGATCGTCGGCGGCGCGTTCGCGCTGATCGTGCGCACCGAGCTGTGGGCACCCGGCAAGCAGCTCGTCGCCGGCGACACGTACAACAACTTCTTCACGCTGCACGGCGCGGTGATGGTGTTCCTCGTCATCATCCCCGGCATCCCGGCCGCGCTCGGCAACATCATCATGCCGATCCAGCTCGGCGCACCGGATGTCGCGTTCCCGCGGCTGAACCTGACGTCGTTCTACCTGTGGGTCATCGGCGCGGTGCTGCTCGTCGGCACGATCCCGTTCGGCAGCCTCGACACCGGCTGGACGCTGTACACGCCCTACTCGCTGGAGTCGAAGACGCCGGTCTTGCTCGCCGTGACAGGCGTGTTCATCCTCGGCTTCTCGTCGATCTTCACCGGCCTGAACTTCCTGGTCACGATCCACAAGTTCCGGCCGCAGGGCATGGGCTGGTTCCAGATGCCGCTCAACCTGTGGGCGATCTACGCGACCGCGATCATGCAGGTGCTCGCGACGCCGGTGCTCGGCATCACCGTCGGGCTCCTCTCGGTCGAGCGGTTCGCCGGCATCGGCATCTTCAACCCGCAGCTCGGCGGCGATC
>DAIRFU010000032.1:19046-20788 GCA_036794935.1 Kofleriaceae bacterium
GGTTCTACTCGCACCCGGCCGTCTACATCATGATCATCCCCGGCATGGGCGTGATCAGCGAGCTGATCACCACGTTCTCGCGCAAGCCGCTATTCGGCTACCGGTTCGTCGCGTACTCGTCGGTGTCGCTCGCGCTGCTGTCGTTCCTCGTGTGGGGCCACCACATGTTCGTGTCGGGCCAGTCGCGGCTCGCGAACATGGTGTTCTCGGCGCTGACGTTCACGGTCGCGATCCCGAGCGCCATCAAGGTCTTCAACTGGGTAGCGACGCTGTACAAGGGCGACATCCGGCTCAAGACGCCGATGCTCTACTCGCTGGCGTTCCTGCTCTTGTTCACGATCGGCGGGCTCACCGGCCTGTTCCTCGGCATCCTGTCGGTCGACGTCCACCTCCACGACACGTACTTCGTCGTCGCTCACTTCCACTACGTGATGATGGGCTCGACGCTGGTCGCGTTCCTCGGCGCGCTCCACTACTGGTTCCCGAAGTTCACCGGCAAGATGTATCCGGAGCGACTCGGTCAGGTGTGCTCGCTCGGCGTGTTCTTCGGCTTCAACCTGACGTTCTTGCCGCAGTTCATCATGGGCTCGCGCGGCATGCCGCGGCGTTACTGGGACTACGACCCGCAGTACCAGATCTTCCACCAGCTCTCGACGATCGGCGCGTACGTGCTGGGCATCTCGCTGTTCATCACCGTCGTGTACCTGTTCTATTCGTTCAAGAACGGCAAGCGCGCGTCGCGTAACCCGTGGGGCGCCACGTCGCTCGAGTGGCAGGCGCCGACGCCGCCGACGCTCTACAACTTCGAGAAGCCGCCGGTCCTCCACGAGCTCTACAACTACGACGACCTCGTCGAGGTCGCCCCCGATGACTGGGAGCGCCAGGCTCCGATCGAGGAGGACCCGGCCCGCGCCGATGCGATCGCGCGCCAGACCGGCACCTCCGCCGATCACACGAAGGGCGCGACCGACCGCGAGAAGGCGGCCGCGATGATCCACTCGAAGGCCGAGGAGGTTCGCGCGGAGAGCCGGCTCGACGAGCCCTCGTCGGGCCAGCCGGCCCAGCCGGGCGACCTCGCGGCCGATCTCGCCGATGCCGAGAAGGTGGGCGGAGGCGGCGAGCTCGTCCCGGCGGAGAGCAAGCTCGAGGAGTCCTCCGACGACAAGGATAAGAAATGAGCACGCCGCACGACGCTCATACGGATGACCACGGCCACGGCCACCACGGCTCGCCGTTCATCCAGCACCACTACGACGACGCGCAGCACCAGTTCGATGCCGGCAAGCTGGGCATCTGGATCTTCCTCGCCCAGGAGGTGCTGTTCTTCTCGGCGCTGTTCGTCGCGTACATCCTCTACCGGGTCCACCACGGCGAGATCTACAGCTACGCGCACAAGTGGCTCGACGTGAAGTACGGCGCGATCAACACCGCCGTCCTGATCTTCTCGAGCCTCACCGCAGCGTGGGCCGTGCGCTGCGCGCAGCTCAATCAGCGGCGTGGGCTGATCGCGTGCATCGCGATCACGATCGGCTGCGCCTGCGGATTCCTCTGCATCAAGTACATCGAATACAACCACAAGTTTCACGAGCAGATCCTGTTCGGCCGCTACTTCGACCCGTGCATCAGCCCGGGCGGTAACGAGATGATCACCAAGAGTAACGAGTGTCCCGGCAGTAGAGGCTCCGTGAAGTGGGACTTCGGTGCAGGTAAACCGGTCGATGGCTGCTTCGAGAGCAGCAAGA
>DAIRFU010000383.1:0-5393 GCA_036794935.1 Kofleriaceae bacterium
ACCACCGCGACCGCCGCGCTGAGCACGAAGAGCGGCACCGTCAGCGCGTGCTCGACCCACGGCTTGACGAGCATGAGGCCGTTGCCGAGCAGGAACAGCACGACGATCCAGCCCGGCAGCGAGCACAGCGCGAGCTTGGCATACGCGAGGAATGTCCCCGCCCCACTCGCACCGAAGCAGCGCGCCGTCTCGGCGCGGCCGTCCGGGCGGTTCGCGAGCACGCCGTTGACGCCGCCGACGAGGAACCACGCGACGACCTGCCACAACAGGATCGCGCCGAACGCGATGCCGGCACTCGCGGCCAGCGCCGACTTCGCGTAGACGAGGCAGTAGACGAGCGCGACGAGGTCGCCGTCGACGGCCTCGTCCCAGATCGGTAGCAGCGCGAACGTGTTCGCGAGCACGATCGCGATCGCCGCCATGCACACGAGTGCGACCAGCGACTGGACGACGAAGACCGCGAGCAGCGTGCCGGTGTAGCGGCCGACCGCGCGGGGGCCGGCACCGATCATCTCGCCGAGGGTGAGTCGCATCGCCATCACGGCCCCACCAGCTGCATGAGGGTCTGGGTCCACGACGCGATCCGCGCCGCCGCGCGCAGCGATGCCGAGCCGTCGCCATCGATGCGCACCGCGTGCATCACCGGGCTGGACAGCCAGACCTTGTGATCCGGATCGATGCGGACCGCGACGAGCGGCGAGCTGCGCTCGATCTCCTTGCGCCACCAGCTGCCGTTGCCGCGATCGTCCCACGTGAGCGGCAGCGTCGAGCCGTCGGCGAAGTCGAGCTCGATCTCGACCGGCACGTGCACGACACCGGTGCTCTGCAGCACGACCTCGCAGACGTACGTGCCGGAGTCCGGCGCCTCGGCCTCGGTCCTCGTGTTCCGGGTCGGGCCATCACCGAACACGCCACGCGGCGGGTGGGCGATGCGGCACTCGGCCGTGCGCACGCCGATCGCGTGACCGCCGACCTCGTGCATCGCCGGTCCGAAGTACCAGCCGAGGTCCATGGCGAGCTCGCGCTCGAGCGTGGTGTAGAGGTTGAGCCCGGTCGGATGCTCGAACGCGTAGTCCTTCGCGTACGCCTTCATCGCGGCGAGGAACTTGCTGCTGCCGACGACGTTCTCGAGCGTCGTCATCACCGCGGCCGTCCCCATGTACGTCTGCTTGCCGTACGCGTCGTTATCGACGAACGCGTAGGCGGCGGTCGCGATCGGCGACGGGATCGTGGAGCGGTCGCCCACCACGGCGCCACGCAGCGCCAGCATGTCGGCCTGCCAGCCCGCGTAATCGATCGCGTTGCCGCGCGCGCCGTAGAGATCCTGCATGACGTGGAAGTCCGCCCACTCGTTCATGCCCTCGTCGAGCCACGCCTCGACCGGCTCGTTCGACGCGAGGATGCCCTGGAACCAGTTGTGGCCGACCTCGTGGATCGTGACGTACTCGGGCAGCCGCACGCCGGGGCGCGTGAAGACCGAGTCTCCCGCGGTCGTCACGAGCGTCGGGTACTCCATGCCGCCGGCGCCCGACGCCGCATCGGGCGGCGGATCGATCACGGTCATGATCGGCCACGGGTACGGCACGAAGTAGTGACTGAATCGCTCGATCGCGCCGATCGCCGCCTGCAGGTGCCGGCGCGCGAACGCCTCCTGGCCGGGGCGCGCGTAGACGCGGACCTCGACGGTCCCGTCGTCGACCTTCGCCTGGCCGATGAACGGCGTGCGCCCGGTCTTGCGATCGACGAGCATGTGCGGGTCCGCCATCCACACGAAGTCGTGAACGTCGTCGGCGTGATAGGTGTACGTGCGCGTCTGTCCCGGGGACTCGACGGCGCTGACCAGCACGCCGGTCGCCGCGACCACGTGCGTGCTCGGCACCGTGAGCGCGACATCGTAGGTGCCGAAGTCGGCGAAGAACTCGGTGTTCGCGTGCAGCGGCTGGCACTCCCAGCGCTCGCCGACCCGCACCCCGATCTTGGGGAACCACTGGCCGACCAGGTGGAAGTCGCCCTTGTAGCCGGTCCGCGCGAACACCTCGGGGAGCTGCGCGGTGAACTGGAACGACACCTCGATGGTCGAGCCGGGCTCGACGGGCTGATCGAGCGGCAGCTCGACGACGGTCTCGTCGGGCAGGTTCGGGTAACGCAGCTTCGCGACCTGCTCGGAGCCGCCGATCATCACCGAGTCGACCTGGATCCAGCCCCACGCGGTGTCACTCGCGTGCGCGCCGCGCATCTCGCCGCGGGAGCTGCGCATGAACACCGACTGCTCGTTCTTGAACGCGTTGAGGTAGAGATGGAACGGGAGCATCGACACCGCGCTCGGACCCGCGTTCGTCCAGATCAGCGTCTCGCTGCCGTCGATCATGTGCCGCGTGCCATCGAGCTTGGCATCGAGCTTGTAGCTCGCGATCCGCGGTGAACGCGGTGCACCGCCGCCGCGGAGCGCCGGGCTGCCGTCCGGCTTCGGAAGCCTCTTCACTCGCGGCGGCCCCGGATCGGTCCGACATGCCGCAAGCAGGGCCAGGGTGAGGACCACGAGCCGGAGCACGCTCCTCTATACCTCAGATCGACCTACTCCCACGAGCGGGCCCGCGGTATGCCTCGGTCGCGTGGACCGGATCGGCAACTATCGGATCGACGCCGAGCGCAGCCGTGACGCGACCGGGGTCGTCTACGAGGCGCGTCACCTGGTGCTGCCCCGCCGCGCGATCGTCAAGGTGATGGAGGCCAAGGTGAAGACGGCCGCCGTCCAGCTGTTGCGCGAGGCGTGCATCCTCGAGGCACTCGAGCACCCCGGGGTGATCCGCGTCTACGAATCGGGCCTCTTGCCCGATCGCCGGCCGTGGTTCGCGCACGAGCGGGTCGACGGCGCGAGCGTCGGCGATCTGTTCGTGCTCGGCGCCTCCGACCCGGCGCACGCGTCGGTGCTGCTCCGGGATCTCGCGGAGGTCCTCGAGCACGCGCACCGGCGCGGCATCATCCACGCCGGGCTGCGGCCGGATCGGGTCGCGGTCACCGGGCGCACGCGGGGCTTCCCGCTCTGCATCACCGACTGGAGCGACGCGCGCACCCACGACACCAGCGCGCCACCACCGCCGGCGACGTTCGCCGACTACACGGCGCCCGAGCTGGTCAACGGCGACACGATCGACGAGCGCACGGACGTGTTCGCGCTCGGCATCATCGGCTACCAGGCGTTGACCGGCGAGTTACCGTTCGACGGCGTCTGGCTCGCGACGGTGGCGGACGGCGCGACCCAGCACGTGCCGACCCAGGCGCGCTGCCCCGCCGCGCCACCCGAGCTGTCCGGCCTCGTCGATCAGATGCTCGCCTGGGACCGAGTCGACCGCCCGAGCAGCGGCGAGGCGCTCGCCGAGCTCACCGCGATCGCCGCGGAGCTGTCGCCGCCGCCGCGGCCGACCGGCAGCGTGCGGATTCGCAAGCCGAAGTGGACGCCCGCCCTGCCGCTCGGCGACGGCCTGCCCGATATCGTCGCCGACGACGTGACGGACGACAAGCGCGACGGATAGATCGCCGCGCCGTCAGCGCGAAGCGATGATGCTCGCGCACTTTATGTCGCGCGCGTCCCTACGGGAAAACCAGTCCGAGTAGGCTCCGTCCATGCCCGGTTTGGAAGACGTGGTCGATCATCGAGCTCGCATCGCGGGGTTCTTCGATCGGTTCGGGCGCGAGCGCAACCTCAACTTGCCTCCGCTCTCGGCCGACGGCGTCGGCTCGATCCAGCGCGGCTCGGCCGTGGTGTCGATCCACGTGCTCGCCGACAAGAACATCCTGCTGTTGCTGTCGCGGATCGCCAAGCAACCCGAGCTCGACGCGACGCGCGCGAAGAAGCTGCTCGCCGCGTCGTTCCTCGAGACCGGCGATGCCGCGTTCGCGATCCACCCGCAGACCGGCGATCTCTACCTGCGCATCCTGCGCGGGCTCGACGGCCTCGACTACGACGAGTTCGAGGATCTCGTGCACTCGATCGCGCAGACCGCCGATCTGTGGGACGACCGGGTCGGCGAGCTGTAAGCGCTAGACGAGCACGCCCGGGTTCATGATCCCGCGCGGATCGAGCGTGCGCTTGACGTCGGCGAGCGCGGCACCGAACAGCGCCGGCCGCTCGCGGTCGTACCAGGGCCGGTGCAGCCGGCCGACCGCGTGGTGGTGCGTGATCGTGCCGCCGGCCGCCGCGAGCGCCTCGGCGGCCGCCGCCTTGATCGCCCGCCACTGCGCGAGCTCGCCGCCCGGCTTCGCCGGGCCGACGAACGTGTAGTACGGCGCCGGCCCATCGGGATAGACGTGCGTGAACCGGCACGCGACGGTGCCGCCGCCGCACTCCTCGTCGAGCGCGCGCGACACCGCGGCGACCACGCGCGCGTGCAGCTCGGGGAACTGCGTCCACGTGCACGCGGTCTCGAACGTGTCGCTGAGGACGCCGATCGAGAGCAGCGCCGACTGCAAGTACGGCGCGTCGAAGAACGCCTGCCGCCACGCCCCGGCCGCGCCGGTGCGCGCCGCGTCATCCTTCTCGGTCGGCCCCGATACGACCTGGCCGCCGTGATCGCGGGCGAGCTCGAGCGCGCGGGCGAGCCACGCCGACAGCGGATGATCGGCGGACTCGAAGCCGACGAGCAGCACCGCGGTCCCATCGAAGCGGACGCGGTGAAGGCGCGCCTCGTCCGGATCGAGCAGGCGCGCGTTCGCCGGCGACAGGCCCGATTGCGCGAGCGCGCGCGCCGCCGCGACGCCGTCGTCGAAGCGCGCGAACGCGATGCTCGCCGATGCACGCCAGCGCGGCCGCGGCACCACGCGCATCCACGCCTCCGTGATCACGCCGAGCGCGCCCTCGCTGCCGATGACGAGGCGCAGCGGCTCGGGGCCGGCGCCCGACGCCGGATGCCGGTGCGTCGCGAGCGTGCCGGCCGGGCTGACCAGCGTGACCGCGTGGCAGTGATCGTCGATGTGCGTCGGCCCGGTCGCGTAGTGGCCACCGGCGCGCGTCGCGAGCCAGCCGCCGAGCGTCGAGAACTCGAACGACTGCGGGAAGTGGCGCAGCGTCAGGCCGTGCGGCGCGAGCTCGTCCTCGAGGCGCGGTCCGAGTGTGCCGCCGCCGATGCGGGCGAGCCGGCTCGTCGCGTCGACCTCCGCCACGCCGGCGAGCGCGCCGAGATCGAGCGACACGACGGGCCGATCGGCGGCCGCGTCGCCCGCGTTGTTTGCGTTGCCCGCGCCGCCCGCGCCGCCCGCACCGCGGCGCGCGAGCGCGCTGTCGACGCCCTGCACGACCGACGTCCCGCCACCGAACGGCACGACCGCCCAGCCGCGCGCGTCGCACTCGGCGAGCACGCGCACGACCTCGCTCGCGTCGCGCGGCCTGGCGACGA
>DAIRFU010000383.1:5403-6924 GCA_036794935.1 Kofleriaceae bacterium
GGTCTCGATCGCCGTCTTCGCCGTGGCGTTGTTCCAGTTGCCGTTGACTTCCCCGACTACGTTCAGTTCGGGGCAGGCCTTGACCTCAGCCATGATCTGCTTGTAGCCGTAGGTCTCGGCCGGCGCACCGGCGAGGCCACGGACGAGATCGACGAACGCACGACCGCGCGTGCGAGCGGCGCGATCGTACGGCGCTTGCGTCGCGAGCGCCGCGAGCGCGTCGGGCACGGACACCGCCGGTGCCGGCACGCTCGGCGTCTCGCTCGGCAGCGCGCGCAACGCGGGACGCGCGACCGGCAACAGCGCGCCGATCATCTGCGCGAGTCCCTTCCGCGCGGCGTCGTCGGGGAACTTGTCGCGCCACCCCCATGCCCACAGGCTGCGTCGCCGCTCCGTCATGACCGAATAGTGTTGTATCGTGCCGCGCATGTCGACAACGCCGACCCTCGAGAAGCTGCTGCAGGACAGTGGCCTGGCCGACAAGGCGCAGGTACTCGAAGCAAACCTCGTGCGCCTGCAATGGGGATCGGCGTTCGTGATCGTCGGCCTGTCGGGCAGCGCGATCGTCGCGATCGCGCCGCTGTTCCGCGAGCTCCCGAAGGACCGCGTCGACGACTTCTATCGCAAGCTGCTCGAGCACAACGCGTACATGGGCGGCATGGCCTCGTTCGCGATCCAGCCGGACGGCTGGGTGATCCTGCACGCCGGCCGTGCGCTCAAGGGGATCGATGCCCACGAGTTCTCGAACATGGTCGCCGGCGTCGGCCGGTTCGCCGATCAGTTCGACGACCAGCTGATCCAGGAGTTCTACGTCGATCACCCCGAGGCGACGAACCAGGCGACCGTCCAGTAGCTCAGAAGCGAACCTTCTCGAAGTGAACGAGCTCGGCGAGCTCGTCGAAGCGCTGCTGGATCTTCGCCTGGGTCAGGTCGCGCAGGCCGTCGACCGAGAACTGCTCGACCGCGAAGCTGCCCATCACGCTGCCCATGATCATCGCGGTGCGGATCGTCTTCGCTGACAGGTCGCCCGCGTACGCGAGGTAGCCCATCAGGCCGCCGGCGAAGCTGTCGCCTGCACCGGTCGGATCCTTGACGTCGGCGAGCGGCATCGCCGGGGCCGCGAACGCGCCGCCGCCGTGGAACAAGAGCGCGCCGGCATCGCCGCGCTTGATGATGATCGATGTCGGGCCCATCTTGAGGATCCGCGCGGCCGCGCGGCGCAGGTTGTGCTCCTCGGCGAGCAGGCGCGCCTCCTCGTCGTTGATCATCAGGGTGTGGACCTTGGCGAGCGTCTTCTCGAGGTCCGCACGCTTGATGTTGATCCACAGGTTCATCGTGTCGGCCGCGACCAGCGCGGGCGCGCGGACCTGGCGCAGCACGTCGAGCTGGAGCGCCGGGTCGATGTTGCCGAGCAGGACGAGCTGTACATCCTTGTGGGCGTCGTTCAGCTTGGGCTGGAAGTCGGCGAACACCCCGAGCCGGGTATCCAGGGTCTCCCGCGTGTTCAGGTCCGGCGCGTAG
>DAIRFU010000384.1:0-5771 GCA_036794935.1 Kofleriaceae bacterium
GTCCCCGCGCTGTAGCAGCCGACGGTGTGCTGTGCGTCGGGGAGTCGCGTGAGGTGGCGGGTCTGTGCTCCGGTCGGGCCGGTCACGATCACCTGCAGGTTGTCGCGGTCGATGTCGAGTGTCCAGCTCTCCGAGGACGACAGGTCCGTGTCCGGCGTCCCGGAGGTCCGCAGCCATGCGGCGCGAAAGTGACCGCTCGCGAGCTGCGTGGGCTCGTAGGCCATCGGGCGTTGCGAGGCCGCGCCGCACGCGCCGCATGCGACGAGGGTGATCGCGAGGAGCCGCTTCATGGCGATGGAACGCGGCCGCGACCCGGACCTTACAGCGGTGGCCGTGCCGGGCGTCACTCACCCGTACGCTGGCGCGGCCCGACCGTGAACACGTCGACGACGCGGGTCTGCACCTCGCGCAGGCTCGTGACGGGGTGATCGATCGCGATCACGAAGCCGGTGAGGCGGTCGGGCTCGACCCGGAACCGGATGAACTGGTTGAAGCGGTCGACGCGCGACGCGACGCCGACCTCGTTGTTGTGCCCGTTGCACGCGGCCGCGGCGGCCAGGTACCAGCCGAACTCGTAGCAGCCGATCAGCGCGCCGAGCACACCGGCGGCGATGACGAACCAGATCGCGTGGATCGTCGTCGACGGCGCGACCGCGACCCCATCCGTCATGGCGACGAGCACGGCGGCGATCGCGATCGCGTGGCCGGCCCAGACCGCGAGGCCGAGCCAGCGCGCCCACGGGGCAGGGTTGCGCGCGAGCGCGAAGCCGAGGCCGGCACCGGCGGCCAGGATCGCGAGCGCGACCGCGAGGGCGGCCGGGCGCGCGAACCCGACGCGCACGATCACGAGCGGCAACATGAGCTGGATCGCGGCGTGGATCGCGCCGAGCACCCAGAAGCCACCGCGGTCGCGCGGGCGCTGATACTCGGCGCCGCCGACGCGCGCGAGCAGCAACAGGCCGGCCGCGATCACGAGCAGCGTGGAGACGAACAGGATCTGGAACAGCAGCGTCGCCGCGGACGGCAGCCACGCGAACTGCGAGACGATCGTCGGCAGCACCATCGCGCCGACCGCGAGGATCCAGGCGGGCACGAAGCCGCGCTCGGCGAGCACGGTGCCGCCCGGGATCCGGTGGATCGCGCGCAAGAACCACGGTCGCTCGTCGGCGGGCCGCCGCAGCGCATGCGTGATCCAGCGCGCGTAGCGGATCGCGAGCAGCACCATCATGACGCCGACGAGGAACGCGCCGACCATGAGCGCGGCGCCGGTCAGGTGCGCCCAGCCGGCCCCCGCGCGCGAGGTCTCGCCCGCGCCGATCGCGCGCTCGCTGTCGACGCCGATCGCGCCGAGCAACGTGTCGGTGATCACCCGGGTGTCGGAGCGGAACGAGCCCACACACACGAGTGCCGCGAGCGCGAACGTGATGACGCTGATCGCGCCGTTGCCGAGGATCGTGAACGGCGCGAACAGCCGGCGCGCGAACACGCGGCGCGCGGTGTCGGGCTCGGGGTACGCGGCGCGGACCGGCACCTCGCCGAAATCGGTCGTCGTCGAGTGCGAGAACGCACCGCCCGCCCCCGACACGACCGCCGCGTAGGTCGAGGTGCCGGCGATGGGCTCGCCCGGCAGGCCGTAGCGCTGGTAGCAGTGGATGTCGCCCGCGATGTCGAGCCGGCACTGGTCCGGTGCGAGCGTGCGCGGCTGCGCGGGGTCGGTCGGCTTGCCGTCACGCAGGATCGTCGGCTGCTCGGGCGGGCCGAGGAACGGGGCGGCGAGCCCGATGTGCGCCATCGTCTCGAGCCACGATCGCTCGACGAGCACGCGGCCGAACACGACGGGCGGCGTCGGCATCGTCACGATCATCTTGCGGGCGACGCCGTGCTCGCGAAAGAAGCACTCCTGCCGGTAGTCGAGGTCGCGCTCGCCTGGATCGAGGAGCCACACCCGCCAGTCCCACGGCAGATCGATCGCGCCGTACGACGCGGTCTGGCGCCGCTGAAAGCCGAGCAGCTCGATCGCACGGCGGCGCGACCGAGCGCCATCGCTGCGATCGCCCGGGGACGCGCGGAAGATGCGACGAAAGCCGGCGAGCAGATCGTAGTAGTCGTGGTTGCCGGGCACGCCGTAGAGGTCGGTCGCGCGCGGCGCGGCTCCGGTGTCGTCGACGAGCCGGCCGGCGGCGACCAGATCGCGGTACGCCCACGTGAACGGCTGGCGCACGTGACCGTCGAGGTTGATCGCGTCGGCGACGGGGTACGCGGTGTCACCACCGACGACGAGGAACTGGCCGCGGGGCAGCGAGGACCAGCCCGCGGGGAGCGCCTCGACGAGCGCGGGCGGCACGGCTGCGCCACGGCCGAGCGAGGCGAGCTCGTCGAGCGTGCCCTCGACGAACAGATCATCCTGCAGCACGAGTGCGTTCGTGTACGCCGCCGCCTGGCCGTCACCGAGGTCGGCGATGTAGTCGAACCACAGCTCGCGCGGCTCGCCGGCCGGCGGCTCGGGATAGCGCACGGCCTCGCCGGTCATCCAGTCGTGCGGATCGAACTCGCCCTTGTAGAGCACGTGCAACACAAGCTGCTTGACCGCGCCGAGCATCTCGGGGCCGAGCAGCCACGCGACGGGACGCGAGAACTGGCGCGGCCTGGGCCTCGGCCGGACCTCGCGCTCGAACAGGCGCTCGGCGAGCGAGCGACGACGGTCGAGATCCACGGCCACGCTAGCGTTATAGTCCAGCGGTGGTGGAAGCGACAGACGAGGCCGAAGTTGTCGTGATCGGTTCGGGGTTCGGGGGCTCGGTCGCGACGCTGCGCTTCGCCGAGGCCGGGCACCAGGTGGTCGTGCTCGAGCGCGGCGATCGCGTCACTCGCGACAAGTTCCAGGTCGATCTCGATTTCTTGTGGCGACCGTCGCGCAACGCCTACGGCTTCCATGACATCCGCCCGCGCGGCAAGCAGATCATCCCGTGGATCGGAGCCGCCGTCGGGGGTGGCTCGCACGTCTACGCCGGCACGCTCAAGCGCCGCGACTCGTTCGACGAGTTCCCGACCGCGATCCAGCGCACCGACATGACGCCGTTCTACGACCGCGCCGAGGAGATGATCGGCAGCTCGCCGCTTCCGGACTATCCGCCGTACGACCAGATCCGCGCGACCCAGCTGATGCTGCGCGTGGGCCAGCGCCTCGAGTCCGAGGATCCCGACCACCGGCTGGTCGAGGGCTTCGGGCGCGTCCACCTCGGCATCAGCTTCGCGCCGCGCGATGGCGAACCCGGCGCGGAGTTCGTGAACCGGCACGGCTGCAAGCAGCGCTACTACGACCCGACCGAGCAGTCGATCCTCGGCGGTGACATCGACACGAAGAACTCGCTCGATCACAGCTACCTGTATGTCGCCGAGCACGCGGCGAAGCGTCGCGCCGAGATCCGGCCGCTGTGCGAGGCCGATCGGATCGAGGTGCTCGAGGACGGCCGATATCGCGTGCACTACGTCGAGCACGTGCGGGCGACCGGCTGGGCGGCGTTTCGCCAGCGCTACCTGTTCGGCAAGCCGCCGGCGCCTCGCGCGCGCACGATCACCGCGCAGCACCTCGTGATCGCCGCGGGCACGATCGGCTCGAGCGAGCTCTTGCTGCGCAACCGCGACCTGCACGAGACGCTGCCGCTGTCGCAGCAGGTCGGCCAGCACTACACGACGAACGGCGACTACCTGACCCTGATCGTCCGCTTCCGCGGTCTGTTCGTGTCGTGGGCCGGTTTCGTCGCGATGCTGGTGTGCCTGATCCTCGGCCAGTGGATCGGTCTCGCGGCCGGTGCGGCGGCGTACTACGGCGGCCTGTTGATGTCGCGACGCGCCGCCGAGCCCGACATCGGCACGACGAACAGCGACCACATCCAGTTCAAGAATCACCGCGGCGTCACGCAGGGCGCGTACATCGAGAGTGGCCGCTATCCGACGCCGGGCGGCCTCCTGACCGCGTTCCTCGTGAGCGGACTCACCGGCCGCTTCAGCCCGCGTCGCTATCGCCGGCTGCTCGCCGTCTCGCGCGCGCTCCGCTGGGTCGTACCGCCGCTCGGCGCGCTCGCGCGCACGTACCCGATCCCGCTGCTCAGCATGGGCAAGGACGACGCGTACGGCCGGATCTCGCTCGACCGCCACGGCCGGGCCACGATCGACTACGACATCGCGGCCAACAAGCAGTTCTACGCGCACCTCGCGATGCTCGGCCGCAAGGTCGCGCGCGCTGCCGACGCGTACTGGCTGCCCGATCTGATCCACAAGGTGCTCGGCCGCCTCGAGGTGCCGCACAACCAGGGTGGCGTCAGGATGGCCGATTCGCCCGAGCATGGCGTCGTCGATCACGCGGGGCGCGTGTTCGGGCTGCCCAACCTGATGGTGCTCGACGGATCGATCATCCCGGTCTCGGTCGGGCCCAACCCCGCGCTCACGATCGCCGCCGTCGCCGAGCGCGCGATGGAGATCGTCGTCGCGCAGCTCGATCGTGACGGCACGATCACCGCCGAGCTCCCCGCCGAGGCGATGGTCGGGATCGCATCGTGACCGGCGGCCGGCTGGCCGAGCTCGGCGCCTGGGTCGCGGACCAGCGCTACGCGACCATCCCCGAAGGTGCTCGCCGCGCGGCGCGCGTCCAGCTCGCGAACATGGTCGCCGCCGCGTACGCCTCGACCCGCGATGCCGGCGTGACGCCGATCCTCGCGGGCCTGGCCGCCGGCGACGGCCCGTCCACCGTGCTCGCGACCGGGCGCCGCACCAGCCCCGCCGACGCCGCGTTCGTCAACGCCGCGTACTCGATGGCGCAGGACTTCGACGACATCATCTGGATGGGCCACACCTGCCACTCGGCCATCTTCGCCGCGCTCGCCGTCGCCGAGGCGGAGCGCACCGACGGCGAGGCCCTGATCACCGCGATCGTCGTCGCGAACGAGGTCGCCGGCCGGCTCGGCGCGTCCTGCTTCTTCGGTCCGCTCAACGGCCAGATGTGGACGTTCGTCCACCTCATCGGTGCCGCGGCCGCCACCGCGTCGCTGCTCCGCCTCGACGCCGAACAGACCGCGAACGCGCTGGCGATCGCGCTCGCGCAGCCGCCGTTCGCGCTGCAGCCCGGCTTCTTCACGCCGACGTCGAAGTATCTCGCCGCCTCGATCCCGACCCAGATCGGCGTCCAGGCCGGCTACCTCGCGCGTGCGGGCATGACCGGCGCCCACGATCTGCTCGAGCATCCGCGCGGCTTCTGGGCGCGCTTCGCGTTCTTGCCGCTGCCCGCGATGCTCGACGGGCTCGGCACGCTGTGGCTGATCGAGACGCTCACGATCAAGACCGTACCCGCCTGCCACTACTTCCAGACCGCGTGCGAGGCGCTCGACGAGCTGCGCCGCCGCCACCCACTTCACGCGCCCGACGAGGTGCGCGCGATCACCGCGTTCACGACCAAGCTCGGCTCCGAGGTGACCCGCTTCGCGCGCGACGGCGCTGCATTGCACCTGACACCGGTCGGTGCCGCGTTCGATCTCGGTCTCACCCTCGCGATCGCCCTCCACGCGGGCGGCCACTCCGGCGAGCACGCCGACACCCGCTGGCTCGAGTCGCACCGCGCCGCGCTCGAGGCCTGGTATCGCAAGATCCGCGTCGTCCACGACCCGCTGCTCACCACGCGCGTGCTCGACAGCGCGCGCAGCCTCGCTGCCGGCCGTGCCGCGCTCGCCGCGCTGACCCCGCGTCGCGTGCTCGCGCTCGTCCGTGACTACCGCGCG
>DAIRFU010000384.1:5781-6923 GCA_036794935.1 Kofleriaceae bacterium
GGCTGGATCGATGCGCTGCGCTCGCGCCGGCGCGCCCCACCACCGGCGGCCCCGACAGGCGGCGGTGCGCTACCGCTGTACTTCCCGAACCGCATCGAGATCGCGTTCGCCGATGGTACGCGCGATGCCGTGCAGGTCGACCTGCCGGCGGGCTCGACGGCCGCGCCGACCCTCGATGCCGCCCTGCGCACCAAGTTCCTCACCGAGGTCTCGCCCGTCCTGGGCGCTGCGCGGACCGAGGCCGCGCTCGCGGCGGCGCTGTCGGCCGATCGCATCTCCATCGCCGAGCTGATCGCGGCGCTGCGCGCGACCTGACCCGCACGCCCACCGGTTCGCGGCGGAAGATCCGGCGACCGCCGCGTCATGACGGCATGAGACTCCAGCAAGTCAGCGCGAAGCGTGTGTCCGTCCTGTTCGGTGTGTGGATCGCTGCCCTGCTGGGCGGGTGCGAGCAGCTCGGCAACCCGCCGCCGTCCGAGGGGCACGTCGCGTCCGCGATCTCCGAGGAGGTGGACTGCACCGACCCCGACGTCGATGGCGACGGCCGAGACTCGGTCGCGTGTGGCGGCGACGACTGTGCCGATGGCGACGCGAACCGCTTCCCGGGCAACTTCGAGATCTGCGACACGGCTGGTCACGACGAGGACTGTGATCCGACGACCTTCGGTAGGCGCGACCTCGACAGCGACGGCTACACCGACGCCCGCTGCTCGAATCCAGGTTCCGACGGAGGAACCATTCACGGCGATGACTGCGATGATGCCAATCCCGCCGCGCACCCGAGCGCACCGGAGACCTGCGATCTCGCCGACAACGACTGCGATACCGCGATCGACGAGGGCGTGATCACCTTCCAGTGCACCGATGCCGATGGTGATGGCTACGGTGCAGGAGCTCCGGCGGCCGTGTCCGCGTGTGCGCCGGCCGGGTTACCCGGCATGTCGCCGCTGTGCAACGACTGCGACGATGGCAACCCGGCGCTCCATCCCGGCGGACAGATCTGCGTCGACGACGAGTCCGTGCAGTACTGCGGGCCGACCGGACCCACCGTCGCGGACTGCGACGAGCCCGGCAAGGACCTCAGCTTCTGCCGGCCGCAGCCCAGTGGCGCTGGCGTGTGCACGCCGCGTGGCAAGACCAAG
>DAIRFU010000385.1:0-6867 GCA_036794935.1 Kofleriaceae bacterium
GCCCGCGTGCCGGGCGCGCCCGAGTGGCACCTCGCGCCGATCGAGATGGCGTGGGTCGGCAAGTCCGCCGCGTACATCTGCCATCAGATCCAGGACCCGGCGCGCAACGGCGGCAAGACGCTCGCGCAGCTCATCGATCACAGCGCGCACGACGCGCTCGTCGCGTGGGGCTGGGCGCCCGGCCACGGCCGCGAGCCCGCGCCGGGCACGCAGGCACAGTTCGGCCCGCTCGTCGCCGCGTGCGTCGACAGCGGCGCGCAGTGTCCCGAGGAGAGCCCATGAAGCTTCGCGTCAACGGCACCGAGCACGAGGTCGACGTCGATCCCGAGATGCCGCTCTTGTGGCTCTTGCGCGACGTGCTCGGTCTCACCGGCACGAAGTACGGCTGCGGCGAGGCGCTGTGCGGCAGCTGCACCGTTCACCTCGACGATCAGGCCGTGCGCTCGTGCGTGACGCCGGCGCGCCGCGCCGCCGGCAAGAGCGTGACGACGATCGAGGGGCTGTCCGCCGACGGCACGCACCCGCTGCAGCAGGCGTGGCTCGCGTTGCGCGTGCCGCAGTGCGGGTTCTGCCAGGCCGGACAGATCATGACCGCCGCGGCGCTGCTCGCGAAGACGCCGCAACCGACCGACGACCAGATCGACGCGTCGATGGCGGGCAACCTGTGCCGGTGCGGTACGTACGTCCGGATCCGCGCCGCGATCCGCAAGGCCGCCGGCCTGCCGGAGGAGCGATGAAGCTCTCGCGGCGCACGTTCCTCGCCGGGCTCGGCGCGGGGCTCGTGATCGGCGTGCGCCTCGGCGAGGCCGGCAAGATCGGAACGCCGCGCGTGAAGGTGACGGCGACACCGGGCACGGCTGGCTTCGCGCCGAACGTGTTCGTGCACATCGCGCCCGACGGCACGACGACGATCGTGTGCGCGCGCTCGGAGATGGGGCAGGGCGTGCGCAGCTCGATCCCGGTCCTGATCGCCGACGAGCTCGGCGCCGACCCGGCGCGGGTCGTCGTTCGCCAGGCCGAGGGCGACAAGAAGTACGGCGATCAGAACACCGACGGTTCGAGCAGCATCCGCAAGCACTACGACGAGCTGCGCACCGCCGGTGCCACCGCGCGCACGATGCTCGTCGCCGCCGCCGCGCGGCGCTGGCACGTCAAGCCGGCCACCTGCGTCGCGGCGGATCATCAGGTCAGTCACCCGCCGACGAAGCGCACGCTCGGCTTTGGCGAGCTGGTCGCGGCGGCGGCGAAGCTGCCCCTGCCGAAGCCAGCGTCGATCGTGCTGCGCCCGCAGCGCGAGCTCGTCCACGTGGCCGATCCGGACCTGCCGCTGCTCGACGGAGTCGCCATCGTCACCGGCACCGCGACGTACGGCGCCGACGTCAAGTTGCCCGACATGCTGATCGCGGTGATCGCCCGGCCGCCGGTCGTCGGAGGCAAGGTCGCGCGCTACGACGCCAAGCGTGCGCTCGCCGTGCCCGGCGTCAAGCGCGTGATCGAGATGCCGGTACCGAAGCCGCCGTGGGTGTTCCAGCCGTGGGGCGGCATCGCGATCGTCGCCGACACGACGTGGGCCGCGCTACGCGGTCGCGCCGCGCTCGACATCACGTGGGACGACGGTCCGAACGCCGGCTACAACTCGGTGTCGTTCCGCGACGAGCTGCTCGGCTCGGTGCGCGCGCCCGGCACGGTCGTTCGCGACGTCGGCAATATCGACGAGGCGTTCGGCGAGGCGGCGAAGACTGTCGAGGCCGAGTACGTGGTACCGCACCTCGCGCACCTGCCGATGGAGCCGCCGGTCGCGGTCGCCCGCGTCGCGGATGGCCGCGCCGAGGTGTGGGCGGCGACCCAGAACCCGCAGACCGCGCGCGAGCAGGCGGCGAGCATCCTCGGCACCGGGGAGGAGAACGTCACCGTCCACGTGACGCTCCTCGGCGGCGCGTTCGGCCGCAAGTCGAAGGCGGACTTCGTCGCCGAGGCGGTGTTCCTCGCGAAGGAGATGGGCGTGCCGGTGCGTGTGCAGTTCTCGCGCGAGGACGACATCCGCCACGACTACTACAATGCGGTCAATGCCCAGCGGCTACGTGCGGCGCTCGACGATCGCGGCACGGTCACCGCCTGGCACCACCGCACCGCGTTCCCGCCGATCTCCGCGACGTTCGATGCCAGCGCCGAGGGCCCCACGATCAACGATCTGCAGCAGGGCGTGCTCGATCTCGCGCTCGCGGTGCCGAACGTGCGTGCCGAGGCATGCAAGGCGAGCGCGCACACGCGCGTCGGCTGGTATCGCTCGGTCTACAACATCTTCCACGCGTTCGCGATCGGCTCGTTCATCGACGAGCTCGCGCACGCGCGCGGCGTCGATCCTCGCGCGACGTGGCTCGACGTGATCGCGAAGCCGAAGCAGCTCTCGCTCGCCGAGCTCGGGATCGCGAAGCTGGGCAACTACGGCGAGTCGCTCGCGAAGCACCCGGTCGACTCCGGCCGGCTGCGCAACGTCATCGAGCGCGTCACCGCGGCGGCGCGCTGGTCCGATCGGAAGGGTCGTGCCCTCGGCCTCGCCGCGCACCGCAGCTTCGTGTCGTACGCGGCCGTCGTGATCTCGGTCGTGCCCGATCCGCGGCACAAGCTGCGCATCGACGAGGCCTGGATCGCGATGGACGCCGGCACCGTCGTCAACCACGAGCGCGTGCGTGCCCAGCTCGAGGGTTCGGTCGTGATGGGCATCTCCAACGCGATGTACGGCGGCATCGCGATGACGCACGGCGCGGCGGAGCCGTCCAACTTCCGCGACGCGAAGATCGCCCGCATCGGCGACGTCCCGCGGCGCATCCACACCGAGCTCGTCGCCTCGACCGAGCCGCCGAGCGGTGTCGGCGAGCCTGGCGTGCCGCCGGTCGGGCCGGCGATCGCGAACGCGATCTTCGCGCTCACCGGCAAGCGGATCCGCGAGATCCCACTCGCCCGGTCGCTCTGACCCGTAGCAATGGGGTCTGCCCCCATTGCTGTCCGGCCGGACAGTCACCGGACACGCCGGACAGTCCGGACATCCGTGATCTCGGAGGGTTAGCCCGGGCACGGGCATTGCTGTAGGGCGGGGTGTCCATGATCCGCGATACCTCCGCCCAGGACCGTCCGCTGACCCGGTCCGCCACCGGCCGGCCGTGGCGGCGCTGGCTGTCGGCCGGCGTGATCGTGCTCGCCGTCCTCGGCGGGCTCGGCTACGTCGCGCGCGGCTGGCTCGGCGCCGGCCACTCGGTCGACCGCGCGCGGATCCGGATCGCGAAGGTCGTGCGCGGCACGCTCGTGCGTGACGTCGTCGCCGATGGCCGCGTGGTCGCCGCGAACAGCCCGACGCTCTACGCGGTCGCGGCCGGCACGGTCGATTTCCACGTCCGGCCGGGAGACAAGGTCGGGCGCGGCCAGTCGCTCGCGACAATCGCGAGCCCCGAGCTGCAGAGCCGCCTCACCCAGGAGCAGGCGACGCTCGCCGGGCTCGAGGCGAACGTCGGCCGCGCCGGTCTGGACGTCCAGCACGGCAAGGCGAACGCCCAGCAGCTGATCGCGCAGGCCGAGATCGATCGCCAGGCGGCGGCACGCGAGGTCGAGATCAACCAGAAGATGTTCGACAGCGGCGTGATCCCCGAGCTCGAGCTCCAGCGCTCGCGCGACTCGCTGAAGAAGGCGGAGCTCTCGGTCGCCCACGCGCGCAAGGAAGCCGGCCTCGAGAGCAAGGAGCTCGCGTTCGACCTCGGCACGAAGCAGCAAGGCCTCGATCGCCAGCGTGCCGTCGTCGCCGAGCTCGAGCGCCAGGTCGCCGCGCTCGAGATCACGTCGCCGGTGGACGGCCAGGTCGGCCAGCTGCTCGTCGCCCAGCGCGCCGCGGTCGCGGTCAACGCGCCGGTGGTCAGCGTCGTCGATCTCGGCGCGTTCGAGCTCGAGATCCACGTGCCGGATAGCTTCGCGCGCGACCTCGCGATCGGCATGGCGGCGGAGATCCGATCGGGCACGACCAACTTTGCGGGCCGCGTGCGCTCGGTGTCGCCCGAGGTCGTCGACGGCAACGTCGCGGCGCGCCTCGAGTTCGTCGATCAGCGGCCCGCCGGGCTGCGCCAGAACCAGCGGCTGACCGCGCGGATCTTGATCGAGGAGAAGCCGAACGTGCTGAAGGTCGAGCGTGGCCCGTTTGTCGAGGCCGGCGGCGGCAACATCGCCTACGTGGTCGTCGACGGCGTCGCCGAGCGGCGCACGATCCGGACCGGCGCGCTCAGCCTCGAGGCGGTCGAGATCGTCTCGGGCGCGAAGGAAGGCGACCAGATCGTGGTCGCCGGGGCGGATGCATTCGGCGATGCGCAACGCGTGCAGATCGCGGACTAGGAGTCACAGACATGCTCGTGATGAAAGACGTTTCCAAGGTGTACCGGACCGAGATGGTCGAGACGCACGCGCTGCGCAACCTCTCGCTCGAGGTGAAGCCGGGCGAGTTCGTGGCGGTCACCGGGCCCTCGGGCTCGGGCAAGACGACGTTTCTCAACATCGCCGGCCTGCTCGAGGAGCTGACCGGCGGCAGCTACGTGCTCGACGGCGTCGACGTCAAGCAGCTCGACGACCGCGCGCGCTCGCACCTGCGCAACCAGAAGATCGGGTTCGTGTTCCAGAGCTTCAACCTGATCCCCGACCTCGACCTGTTCGACAACGTCGACGTGCCGCTGCGCTACCGCAAGCTGCCGCGTGGCGAGCGCAAGAAGCGGATCGAGAGCGCGCTCGAGCGCGTCGGCCTCGCGTCGCGAATGCGGCACTATCCGGCCGAGCTGTCGGGTGGCCAGCAGCAGCGTGTCGCGATCGCGCGCGCGATCGCCGGCGACCCACCGCTGCTGCTCGCCGACGAGCCGACCGGCAACCTCGACTCGCAGATGGCGCGCGAGGTCATGCAGCTGCTCGAGGATCTCAACGCGCAGGGCACGGTCGTCGTGATCGTCACCCACGATCCGGAGATCGCGGCGCGTGCGCAACGTAACGTTCACATCGTCGACGGTGTCGCGACCGACCTCGAGCGCGGTCCGTCGCTGATCCGACCGCCGGCGCCCGCCGCCACGCAACCGACCGCCTGAGGAGCCGCGATGCTGGGCTACTACCTCGATCTCGCGCTCCGCAGCCTCAGGCGCAACGTCGCGCTGACGATCCTGATGATCGTCGCGATCGCGTTCGGCGTCGGCTCGAGCATGACGACGCTGACCGTCCTGCACGTGCTGTCCGCCGATCCGATTCCGGGCAAGAGTGACCAGCTGTTCTACGTGCAGCTCGACCACCGCAAGGCAGCCGGTCACCTGCCGACCGACCCGTTACCCGACCAGGTCACGCGGCGCGACGCCGAGAACCTGGTGCGCGCCGCGAAGGCGGATCACCAGGCGATGATGACGGGCGGCAGCGTCGCGGTCGAGCCCGAGCGCGCCGATCTCGAGCCGTTCTACGTCGAGGCGCGCTACACGTCGGCCGACTTCTTCACGATGTTCCGCGTCCCGTTCGTCACCGGCACCGGCTGGACCGCCGCGGACGATGGCGCGAACGCACGCGCCGTGGTGGTCGCGCGCGCTCTCGCCGAGAAGCTGTTCGGTACCACCGCGGTCCTCGGCCGCTCGCTGCGCGTCAACGCGGTCGAGATGCGCATCATCGGCGTGATCGATACGTGGCGACCGACGCCGCACTTCTACGATCTTTACAGCGGCGAGTACGCGGAGGCGGAGCAGGTGTACCTGCCGTTCTCGACGGCGGTCGAGCTGCGGCTGCAGCACAGCGGCTCCACGAACTGCTGGGGCGACGCCCCGGACCAGCTCGCGATCGGTGCGCCGTGCGAGTGGATCCAGCTGTGGGTCGAGCTCGACAGTTCGGACATGGTCGCCGCGTACCACGACTACCTCGTCCACTACTCCGAGGAGCAGCGGCGCGTCGGCGCGTTCGAGCTGCCGCCAAATCCCAGGTTGAGTGACGTCCGGACCTGGCTCGAGGTCAACGAGGTGGTGCCCTCGGACGTCCGGCTTCAGAGCTGGATCGCGCTCGGCTTCTTGCTCGTGTGCCTGATCAACACGGTCGGCCTCTTGCTCACGAAGTTCTTGCGCCGGTCGTCGGAGATCGGGGTGCGGCGCGCGCTCGGCGCGTCGAAGCGATCGATCTTCGCCCAGCTCCTCGTCGAGTCCGGGATCATCGGGCTGGTCGGCGGGCTCGCCGGCCTCGGCCTCGCGTGCCTCGGCCTGTGGGCCGTGCGCCAGCAACCGGCGCAGTACGCCGACCTCGCGCGACTCGACATGCCGATGCTCGCCGCCACGTTCGGCCTCGCCGTGATCACGAGCGTGCTCGCCGGCCTCTTGCCCGCGTGGCGCGGTTGCCAGATCACACCCGCGATCCAGCTCAAGTCGCACTGAGGACTCGCCATGCACTTCTTGCCCATCCTGTCGACCCTGCGCCGCCACCGCACCGCGGCGACGCTGATCGTGCTCGAGATCGCGCTCACCTGCGCGATCGTGTGCAACGCGATCTTCCTGATCCGCGAGCGGCTCGGGCGCATGGATCGGCCGAGCGGTGTCGCCGAGAGTGAGCTGGTCCGCGTCCAGATCGCCGGCATCCGCAAGGACGCCGATGCGGGCGCGATCACGCAGCAGGATCTCGTCGCACTGGCCGCGATCCCCGGCGTCAAATCGGTCACCAACGCGAACATGGTGCCGTTCGGCAACTCGTCGTGGAATAACTCGATCTCGACGATTCGCCACGACAGCTCGCCGCCGGTCAACGCCGCCGCCTACATGGGCGGCAAGCACCTGTTCGAGACCTATGGGCTCGCGCTGATCGCCGGCCGTGACTTCACGCCCGACGAGT
>DAIRFU010000033.1:0-20760 GCA_036794935.1 Kofleriaceae bacterium
CCTCCGGCGCGCGGCGCGCCGTCGCGCCCGGGACGCGGAACATGAGCGGGACGTGGAGGACCTCGTTGTACAGCGTCATGCCGTGGAAGAACTGGCGCTCGCCGCCGAACGTGTGCGCGCCGAATGCCTCGCCGTGGTCGGAGAGCAGGATGACGGTGGTGTTCGCGGCGAGCCCGGACGTGTCGAGGTGATCGAGGAGCTCGCCGATCAGCGTGTCCTCGTATGCGATCTCGTAGTCGTACTTCTGCATCAGCGAGGCGGTACCGTGCTCGGTGATCGGCATGCCGTCGTGCTCCATGTACGTCGAGTGCGGCTCGAACAGGTGCACGATCATCGCGAACTTGTCCTTGCTCGCGGCGAGCTGGTCGAGCTTCTGTTTTGTCTTGGCGACGATGCGCGGTCCGGCGATGTCGTGGTTCGAGCCGCTGATCGGCAGCGCGCCGCTGTTGTCCCACTCGTCGGCACCCTGGATCGCGTTCGTGCGCATCGCGCGGCCGTCGGTGTTCTTGACGCCCTCGCAGGTGTCCGGGTAGCGCGAGCGGTCGCAGAAGTAGAAGTGGCTCGACATGCCGAAGGTCTTGAAGCCAGCCTTGTGGAGCGTCTCGAACAGGAGCTCGTTCGCGTCCTCGATGAATGGATAGTTCTTGCCGGCGTCGTAGACGACGAGCTGCGAGGGATAGCGTGACGCGAGGAACGACGGCACCGAGCGCGGCGTGTTCGACGCCTGCGAGTAGGCGCGGTCGAAGACGACCGATTGGCCGGCGAACGCGTCGATGTGCGGTGTCAGGCTCTTGCCGTCTCGTTGATAGCCGGTGAAGCCGAGCCGGTCGAAGCGCAGCGTGTCGACGAAGATCACGAGCACGTTGTCGCCGCCGCGCAGCGTGGTCCTGGGCTGGTCGGTCTTCGGCAGCTCGGGCAGGGCCGCGGCCTTGGTGTTGTCGAAGCCGTCGCAGTTCTGATCGATCGTGTCGTCCGGCACGTCGGCGGCGCCGCGTCGGATCGCCTTGTCGGCGTCGTTGCAGTCGGGACCGCCGAAGAACGGCGAGTAGCCGTCGTGATCGCGATCGACGAGCTTGCGGATCGCGGGCACCATGCGCGGCCCGACGTACGAGCGCTCGGTGACCGCGACGACGGCGTCCGGCGACTGCGTGCCGCGCAGCGCGACGAGCGGTAGCAGGACCGCGATCGCCGTGCCGGCGGCAGCGATCGCGCCGCGCGACGGGATGCGTTCGCGCACGGCCGCGAGCGGCCCGAACGCGACGATCGCGATCACGATCGCGATCACCGGCATGAGCGCCGGCAGCATCAGCGAGCCGAGGTTCAGCGCCTGGTAGTCGAGGCGCGTGAAGATCACGAACAGTCCGGCCGCGGCGATCGCGGCCGCGCCGGCGAGCAGCAGCAGCACGACGCGCGAGATCGGGCCGAATGCCGGGATCAGGGCCGCGATCCGGCGAGTCACGCGAATGAGGGGCAGCGCGGCGAGCGCGAGTACCGGGATCAATGCGACGACGGCGACGCCGAGCAGCAGACCACCGACGCTCTTGCGCTGGACGTCACCGACGAGGCCGATCGAGAGCTTGGCGACACCGAGGATCAACACGCCCGCGAGCAGCGCGGCGGCGATCAGGATCGCGGCGACGGCGCGATCGAGGGCGGGGTCCTCGCGTAGCGTGCGGAACGCGCGGCGGACCCAGCCCACGCCCCACGTCGCGTTGCCGGCGGCGAGCACGAGCCCGGCGCCGAGCGCGGGCGGTAGCGCGAGCAGCGCCCAGAGCGCGAGCACCTGGAGCGGCGCGCCGCCGGCGTGGACGACATCGCTGACCGCGAGCACGAGCCCCGCAGACAGCACGATACCGAGCCCGGTCGCGAGGCCCGAGCGGTAGGGCGGAGGAGCTCCGGCGGTCATGTTGGGCAGCTTCGTTTACCACGCCGCCCGCCGGGCTTCACGCCGGGGATCCGCTAGCTGCGCTTCACCTCGACCAGCACGCCCTCGACAAAGCGTGGATCGACCTCACCGGTGATCCCGCCGAGAATCCGCTCGAGATCGTCCAGCCAGCCGTCGACCAGCTTGGCCAGGAGTGGCCCCGATGCCGTCAGCTGCGCGGCACCGAGCTGCGCCTTGATCGCCTCGAAGCCGCGTCGCCGCGCGTCGTCGCCAAGGCGGGCGCCGGTGAACGCATCGCGGCGCAGGGTCTGCAGCTCGGCCTGCGTCAGGGCCTCGCCGCGCAGTCCGCCGGCCGGGTCGATCACGGCGCGGGCGAGCGCGGTCCGGATGTGATCGTCGAGCTCGGGGCGCGGCTCCGGAGCCTGGCCCATCGCGATCACGTTGACGCCGAGCCCTTCGACGAGCGCGATCCGGATCGTGAGGCCGCTGAGAATCTCTCCGGCGCGGCGCAGGTCGGACTGCGACTCGAACGGGCGCATGCCGATCGTCGGCGGCTCGTCGGCCGCGCGCGCGAACAGCGGGCGCGGCGAGCACAGCGCGGCGACCAGCTCCTGCGCCGGCGAGCCGGCAGTCGCCGAGCGGGGCGCGAGCGCGGTCGCGAGCTTCGCGAGCTTCTGGGTCACCGTGTAGCCGACCCGGAAGAGCCGGATGATCGCGATCGATGCGAGTGCCTGCTGCGCGCGTACGAGGTCACCCCGCGCGACCGTCTCGAGGCCGAGCGACAGCGTCGCCGTCGCGTACAGGGCGCCGCGCCTCATCACCTCGGCCTGGCCGGGCTTGGCACGGCCGGCGGCGAGGACCTTGTTGACGAGCACCATGAGTGCCTGCTCGAGCCGCTCGGCCTCGCCGGGATCGTCGATCGCCGCCATCGCGCGCGCGAGGAAGCCGCGGCCGACGACCTCCTCGGCCACCACGATCGGCAGCCGCATCTCGTCCTCCGTCGGGCGGTCCTGCGAGCCCTCGCCGATGTGCACCTGATCGATCGGCAGCGGGCGAAACAGATCCAGCGCGTCGTAGAAGTCGACGTAGCCGAGATCCGCGAGCCGGCCCGACCGCCAGCGGTAGCTCATCTCCTCGAGCTCCGCGGGAGGCTCGCTGCGCGCCGCCATGATCGTGTGGCGCGCGAGATCCGGGTCGGCGCGGTAGAGATCCTCGACGACGCGCATCGTCAGCCGCTGGGTATCGTCGTCGCCCTTGAGCTCGAGCAGGAAGAACCGATCGGGAGTCGGCATGATCGGCTCGTCGTTGTCGTCCGCCGGACCTTCCTCCTGCGTCGTGTCGTAGACGATCACGCTGCGCTGCAGGATCAACACGCGCAGCTCGGCGTCGAGGTTGGCCCAGACCTCGCCGAGCTTCTCGAATCCGCACTCGATGAGCGCGGTGAGCCACGGCTTGAGCGCCACGAGATCGAGCGTGTCCTTCTGCCAGCCATCGAGATCGAAGCAGCCCTGGATCTGGACCGGAGTCGCGAGCTCGAGCAGGGGTTGCGCGTCCTCGAAGCCGACCTCGTGCACGAGCTCGAACACCTCGTTCGGGGACAGCGCGGCGACCACCGCAGGCGCGTCGTCCGCCGACAGCAGCGCGTCGATGCGGCGGTAGCCGCGTGGTGCGGCGAGCTGCGCGCGCAGCCGGGCGAGGGGGCCACTGGGAGGAAGATCGCGATCTGTCATAAGGTCGGTGGATGCCTACCACGCCGCGCGATCCGGTGAGCGCCCTGCGGGGGCCGGTCAAGCTGTGGCACGACCGGCTTGCTCCCGGCCTGTTCGGGCTGGCCTGCTCGGGTGGTGCGGACTCGATGGCGCTCGCGGATGCGGCGATCGCCGTGATGGGCGCCGCGAACCTGGTCGTCATCCACATCGATCACGGGCTATCGCCGGGTAGCGCGAAGGTCGGCGAGCAGGTCGCGGCGTGGGCGCGCGGGCAGGGGGCGGGCGCCGTGGTTCGCCGCGTCGAGGTCGCACGCCGGGCCTCGATCGAAGCGGCGGCGCGCGACGCCCGCTATGCCGCGCTCGACGCGATCGCGACCGAGATCGGAGCCGACTGGGTGTTCCTCGGCCACACCGCGCGCGATCAGGCCGAGACCGTGCTGATGCGGATCGTGCGTGGCACCGGTCCCGCGGGGCTCGCCGGGATCCCGAGGATCCGCGGCCGCTTCGTCCGCCCGCTCCTCGACCTGCCGCGCGAGCTGATCGACGACTACGTCGCGGCGCGCGCGCTGCCGATCTGGCTCGACCCGATGAACGAGGACCGCCGCATCGCGCGCGTGCGGTTCCGCGAGCAGCACCTGCCCGCGCTGCGCGCCGAGAACCCGGCGCTCGACCAGGCGCTGTGCCGGCTCGCACTGTCTGCGCGCGAGTGGACCGCCGCACTCGACGAGGCGGCCGAGCCGATCTCGCTGTTCCCCGTGGAGTGCCGGCGCCTGCTCGAGTTCGACCCCGCGGTGCGCAAGCGCGCGTACGCGCAGGCCCTCGAGAATGCCGAGATCACGTACGACGCCGTGCACCTCGAGGCGATCGATGGGCTCGTGCTGCGCTCGCAGAACGGCGAGCGCGGCGTCGATTTGCCCGGCGGACGCGTCGTGCGCAGCTACGACGTGCTGATGATCGTCGAGCCCGCGGCCGCTGCGATCGAGACCGGCGAGCTCGTGGCGCCGCCGGGACCGTACGCGCTGCGGACGTGGCGCGCCGGAGATCGCATGAAGCCGGCTCGCCTCAAGGGGCGGTCGCGCAAGCTGTCCGACCTGTTCATCGACGCCAAGGTGCCGCGGTCGCGGCGGGCCGGCGCGCGCGTGCTGGTGCGGACCACCGATGACGCGATCGTGTGGGCCGAATACGTCGGCGTTGCAGTCGGGGAATCGCCGGACATCGCGCCGCTACCTGCCCAACCTAGCGGGAGTTTTTAGACGGATTTGTGCTTTGCAAGCGGGCGCAAAGGCCGCATGCTAGGAACCGCAACAGGGGCTAAGTGCGCGATCGATGAGACAATCTCACAAGACCATCCTGATCTGGGCGATCCTGATCCTCATGTTCGTGAGCATCTACTCGATGTTCACCGACTCGTCGTCCAAGGAGAAGGAAGTCGACGTCACCGCCTTCCGCGCGGACATCGCGAACAAGGAGAAGGCGAAAGAGATCGAGAAGATCCGCGTCGAGCCGCGCGGCCACGATGACGCCCGCTACGTCATCACGCTCAAGAACAACAACGTCAAGGAAGTCGTCAACGCCGAGTTCCCGGGGACGATCACCAAGGAGATCTACGAGGCCGGGATCCCCTACGAGGTGAAGTCCAAGGACGAGTCGAGCATCTGGCCGCAGGTGCTCGTGTGGTGGCTGCCGATGCTCTTGCTCGTCGGCATCTTCTTCCTGTTCATGCGCCAGCTCCAGTCCGGCGGCGGCAAGGCGATGAGCTTTGGCAAGTCCAAGGCAAAGCTGCTCTCGGATCACCAGAACCGCGTGACGTTCAAGGACGTCGCAGGTGTCGAGGAAGCGAAGGACGAGGTCGAGGAGATCATCGCGTTCCTCAAGGACCCGAAGAAGTTCACTCGCCTCGGCGGCCGCATCCCCAAGGGCGTGCTCATGATGGGCCCGCCGGGCACCGGCAAGACGCTGCTCGCACGCGCGATCGCGGGCGAGGCCGGCGTGCCGTTCTTCTCGATCTCGGGCTCGGACTTCGTCGAGATGTTCGTCGGCGTCGGCGCGAGCCGCGTCCGCGACCTGTTCGAGCAGGGCAAGAAGAACGCCCCGTGCATCATCTTCATCGACGAGATCGACGCGGTCGGTCGCCATCGCGGCGCCGGCCTCGGCGGCGGACACGACGAGCGCGAGCAGACGCTCAATCAGCTCCTCGTCGAGATGGACGGCTTCGAGTCCAACGACGGCGTCATCATCATCGCCGCGACCAACCGTCCCGACGTGCTCGATCCGGCGCTGCTCCGGCCGGGCCGCTTCGATCGCCGCATCGTCGTCCCGCGTCCGGATGTCCGGGGCCGCATCGGCATCCTCCAGGTCCACACGCGCAAGGTGCCGCTGGCGTCGGGCGTCGACCTCGAGGTCATCGCGCGCAGCACGCCGGGTTTCTCGGGCGCCGATCTCGAGTTCCTCGTCAACGAAGCGGCGCTGATCGCCGCTCGCCGCGACAAGGACAAGGTCGAGGCCGATGATTTCGAGGAGGCCAAGGACAAGGTGCTGATGGGCGCCGAGCGCCGGTCGATGATCATCTCCGAGAAGGAGAAGCGCACGACCGCGATCCACGAGGCCGGTCACGCCCTCGTCGCGCGGTTCGTCGGCGCCGAGGCCGACCCGGTCCACAAGGTCACGATCATTCCGCGCGGTCGCGCGCTGGGCCTGACCCAGCAGCTGCCGCCCGAGGATCGCCTCAACATGACGCGCGAGTTCGCGCAGAACCAGATCGCCATCCTGATGGGTGGCCGGGTCGCCGAGGAGATCGTGTTCGGTCAGAAGACGACCGGTGCCGGCAACGACATCGAGCGTGCGACCGAGCTCGCGCGGTCGATGGTCACCGAGTGGGGCATGAGCGACGAGTTCGGCCCGCTCAACTTCTCGCCCGGCAAGCACGAGGTCTTCCTCGGCCGTGACTTCTCGAGCAACGATCACATGAGCGAGGACACCTCGCGCCGGATCGACGCCGAGATCCGGAACATCGTGACCGGACAGTACGAGCGCGCACTGGCGATCCTGACCGAGCACCGCAAGGAGCTCGAGCAGATGGGCGAGGCGTTGCTCGAGTACGAGACGCTCGACGGCGATGACATCGACACGTTGCTCCGCGGCGGCAAGATCACGCGCCCGGTGGCGGCGGCGGTCCGCAAGGCCAAGGAGGCCGCGGCCGAGAGCGAGAGCGAGCGCAAGCGGCCGGCATCCATCCTGCCGCCGCTCGGCAAGAAGGATCCGTCGCCCGAGCCGGCGTAGCCGGGCGTCCGGCTGCCACGGCGTTACACTGGGCGCCGTGATCGTTCGCGAGGCGAAGCCCGGTGAGTGGGAGCTGTGGCGCGCGCTGCGGCTGCGTGCGCTTGCGGAGTCGCCCGATGCGTTCGGCGAGACGCTCGCCGAGGCGCAGACCCATGACGAGGCCGGATGGCGGCACTTCGTCGCATGGGGGCCCGACCGCTCCCGCCTGGTCGCCGAGGATGGCGGGGTGCCGATCGGGATGTGCGTGGTCGTGCTCGCCGGCGATCAGCGCAAGGCGAACGTCTACGCGATGTGGGTCGCGCCCGAGGCGCGCGGGCGCGGCGTCGGCAAGGCGCTGATCGAGGCCGCGCTGCGCTGGGCACGTGCGCGAGCGGCGCTCGACGTGACGCTACACGTGAGCGATCGCCAGCCGGCGGCGCGGCGGCTGTACGAGCGCTGCAGGTTTTGCGTGACCGGCGAGCGCACGTCGCTCCGCCCGGGGTCGGCGGTCGAGGTCGACGTGATGGTCGCCCACCTGCCGCCTCTCATCATGGGCGTCGTCAACGTGACGCCGGACTCGTTCACCGATGGCGGCGCGTACCTCGATCCGGCGGCGGCGGCCGGCCGGGCCGAGCAGCTGGTGGCCGAGGGCGCGGACATCGTGGACATCGGCGGCGAGGCGACGAACCCGCGCGCCACGCCGGTCGCCGCGGCCGAGGAGCTGCGCCGCGTGCTGCCCGTCATCGAGCGGCTCGCCGGTACGACCCGGGCCGCGCTGTCGATCGATACGACAAAGGCCGAGGTCGCCCGTGCAGCGGTGGCGGCCGGGGCGACGATCATCAACGACGTCTCGGGCGGCCTGTTCGATCCGGCGATGGCCGGCGCGGTCGCCGCGTTGCCCGACGTGACGTATCTCGCAGGTCACCTGCGCGGCCGTTCGCTACCCGAGGTATTTGCCGCGGAGGGTTCGGTGAGCTGGCAGACGGTCGCGAGCGAGTTACTCGCGCGGCTCGCTGCGCTGGCACCGGCCCGTGCCTGGATCGACCCCGGCATCGGCTTCGGCAAGGGCGGCGATCCGGAGGGAAATGTCGCCCTGATTCGACATGCCGGTGACATCGCAGCGACGATCCGGCGGCCGATCGTGGTCGGTCCGAGCCGGAAGCGGTTCCTGCGCCGGCTCCTCGGTGTGCACGATTCGAGCACCGACGAGCTGGACGCGGCCTCGGTGCTGGCATCTCTCGCGGCGGTGCGCGCCGGCGCGCAGGTCGTACGGGTCCACAACGTTGCCTTGCTCCGCACCCGACTGAGCGCGTACAACAAAGAGTAGAGCGACGTCGCGCGCAAGGTGCCGGACGCGCTCGCGCGTTGCCATGGTTGCCTCCCTCCAGCGCTATCTCGATACCCTCACCGTCGGCCAGGTCGTCACGACCCTGATCGACATCGCGCTGGTCTACTACCTGATCTATCGGATCCTGCTCACGATCCGCGGCACGCGCGCCGCCCAGATGATCGTCGGCATCGTGCTGATCGGCGCCGCGTTCTTCGTCGCGTCGCGCGTCGAGCTGACGACCGTGTCGTGGCTGCTCGACAACTTCATCAGCTACTTCATCATCCTCATCATCGTCGTGTTCCAGGCCGACATCCGGCGCGCGCTCGGCCGCATCGGCCAGAACGTGATGCCGTTCGGCCGCCGTCAGGAGGCATCGCAGACGGTCGACGAGGTCGTCGCGGCATGTGCCCAGCTCGCGCGTGCACGGATGGGCGCCATCATCGTGTTCGAGCGCGACGCCGCCCTCGAGGAGTTCGTCGACGACGCGACGCGGATCGACGCGGTGCTGTCGCGACAGCTGCTCGTGTCCCTGTTCGTGCCCGCGAAGGACAACGAGCTCCACGATGGTGCCGTCGTGATCAACAAGCAGCACCGCGTCGAGCTCGCGCGCGCGCTGTTGCCGCTGTCGCGTGCCACCGACCTGGGGCCCGAGTTCGGCACGCGGCACCGCGCCGCGCTCGGCATGACCGAGGACACCGACGCGGTCTGCGTCGTCGTCTCCGAGGAGCGCGGCGAGATCTCGCTGTGCTTCAAGGGCTCGATCGCGCGCGATCTCGAGCCGGTGATGCTGCGCCGCGCACTCGTCGGTCTGTTCGCCGGCGGCCGCGCCCAGATCGCGATGGCCGAGGAGGCGGAGGCCGCGGCCGAGGTCGGCAAGGCGATCGCGAGCATCGGCGAGGGCGCCGACGTCGGCGTCGAGCGGGCAGGGGCGGCGCAATGACGAAGCGCAAGCGCGCCGACACGATCGGTGGACTCGGCCGCGCGCCGGCCCGCGCATCCATCCGCCCCCCGGCACGTGCGGCCAAGGAGCTGCCGCCGCCGCCACCCGATGACGGCGGCATCCGCAAGTTCATCCGCGGTGCGCTGTTCGAGAACCTCGGCCTCAAGTTCCTGTCGATGGTGCTCGCGATCACGGTGTTCCTGCTCGTCAACACCGATCGCGACCGCGAGATCAGCGCGCGAGTCGGCGTCTCGTACACGCTGCCCGATGACAAGGTGCTGGTCTCCGACCGCCTCGACGAGGTGCGCGTCTCGATCAAGGGCCCGTGGCAGCGGCTGCGCCGCTTCGACGAGCGCGAGCTCGATCGAGTCAATATCGATCTGCGGCGTGCCCAGTCGGGCGACGTCTACATCACGCCCGACATGATCTCGGTGCCGTCGGGCCTGCGCGTGACATCGGTCAGCCCGCGCACGGTGCGCGTGGTGTTCGACCGGCGCATCGAGAAGATCGTCGAGATCTCGCCCTACCTGGTCGGCCGGCCGATGCACGGCTACGTCGTCGCGGAGGTCAACGCGACACCGGCGACGATCAAGGTGCGCGGCGCCGAGCGTGCGCTCAAGGGCCTGTCGACCGTGCGCACGCGCGAGGTGTCGGTCGATGGCCGCGCGGAGACGTTCACGACCGAGACCGAGGTGCTGGCGCCCGATGACGTCGAGCCGGCCGGCAGCGGCCAGGTCGTCCTCCAGATCCGCATCGACGAGGAGCTCGTGACGCGCAAGCTGCCCGGCCAGGTCGTGCAGGTCGCCGGCGATACGGTCGATCCGGCGCGCTGGCAGGTCACCCCCTCCCAGGTGGAGGTCACACTCACCGGTGCGCTGCTCGCGGTCGAGAAGGCCAAGGCCACCCTGCGACCGGTCGTCAGGCCGAGCGCCGGTGACACACGCTCGCGCGAAGTTGCGGTCAGTGTCGAGGGCTTGCCGCCCGGCATCGGCGTCCGGATCTCGCCGGAGCGCGTCAAGATCAGCCCGATCAAACCGGCACCTACGGCTCCCACCCCGGCGCGGTAATCGCTGGCGCGAGTCGTGCTAGGAAACAGAAACAAGCGATGAGTAATGGCCGCGCATTGTTCGGCACCGACGGTATGCGAGGTGTCGCGAATCTCGAACCGATGACAAGCCAGACCGTGATGCGTCTGGGGATGGCGATCGCGGCGCGGCTCCGCCAGCCCGGGCGCCACACCCGGATCGCGATCGGCAAGGACACGCGGCTGTCCGGCTACATGTTCGAGTCGGCGCTCGCCGCCGGCATCGTCTCGATGGGCGCGGATGTCTGGTTGACGGGGCCGTTGCCGACGCCCGGTATCGCGTTCATCACCCACTCGATGCGCTGCGACGCCGGCGTCGTGATCTCGGCGTCGCACAACCCGTTCGAGGACAACGGGATCAAGGTGTTCGCGCGCGACGGCTACAAGCTGCCCGATCACGTCGAGGCCGAGATCGAGGCGCTCATGGGCTCGCCCGACCTCGATGGCCAGCGCGCGGCGCCCTCGGACGTCGGCTACAACCGCAAGCTCGAGGACGCGCGCGGCCGCTACGTCGTGTACTGCAAGTCGACGTTCCCGTCCGAGCTGTCGCTCGACGGCCTGCGCATCGTCGTCGATGCGGCGCACGGTGCGGGGTATCGCGTCGGGCCCGCCGTGTTCGAGGAGCTCGGCGCGAAGGTGGTCGCGATCCACACCAAGCCGGACGGCAAGAACATCAACGCACGCGCGGGCGCACTGCACCCCCAGGCCATGTGCGAGACGGTCAAGCTGCACGAGGCGCAGCTCGGTATCGCGCTCGACGGCGATGGCGATCGCTGCGTGTTGTGCGACGAGCACGGCAACGTCGTCGATGGCGACACCGTGATGGCGCTGTGCGCGACGCGCATGCTGCGCGAGGGCACGCTCGCGAAGCAGACGCTGGTCGCGACGGTGATGTCGAACCTCGGGCTCGAGCGCGCGGTGCGCGGCGGCGGCGGCCGCGTCGTCCGCACCCAGGTCGGCGATCGCTACGTCGTCGAGGAGATGCGGCGCAGCGGCTACAACTTCGGCGGCGAGCAGTCCGGCCACCTCGTGTTCCTCGATCACGCGACGACCGGCGACGGCATCGTCGCCGCGCTGCGCGTGCTCGCGGTGATGGTGCGCGAGGGCCGGCCGCTCTCGGAGCTCGCGAAGGTGATGGAGCGGACGCCGCAGGTGCTCGTCAACCTCGCCGTCGACCGCAAGATTCCGCTCGATCAGCTCCCGGACGTCCAGCGCATGATCGCCAGCGTCGAGAGCCAGCTCGGCGAGGACGGCCGCGTGCTCGTCCGCTACAGCGGCACCGAGTGCAAGGCGCGCGTGATGATCGAGGGCCTCGACGAGTCGCGCATCAAGCTGTGGGCCGACGAGATCGCCGACGCCGTGGAGCGCGCCTGCAGGGCCTAGAAGATCTCCGGGCACCACGGCGCGAGCGCCGTCGCGAACATCTGATCGGCGAGCCCGAGCGCCGCGCGCTCGCCCCGCACCAGGTCGGCGCGCGCGAGCTGCGTCGCCGATGTGCAGCCGAGGAAGAGCGTCGCGAGCGTGCGCGCGTCGCACTGCACGTCGGCGGCGGCCGACGTCTTGCCGCAGCGTGGGCGGCCGGCCTCGACGGTCAGCTCGTACGTCGAATCGGCGATGCCGAGGCGCAGCACGCCATCGCGTGCATACCTGCGGCTCTCGAGCGCGGCCGCCACGTCCTCGATGCGCAGCCACAGACCGTCGCCGCGGCGCCGCCTGATCCGGCGAGAGTCATCGACGAGCCACGGCAGGCTGTCGTCCGCCGGCGCGTTCCACCAGCTCACCGTCGGGAACAGATCGGCCGACAGCGCGAGCCGCCACAGCGTCGCCTCGGCGCGCGGATCGGTCGCGATCAGCTCGCTGATCTCGAGCTGCCCGGCCGGTGCGCCATCGGCGAACTTGCCGCGCTGGCGGAACGCGATGTAGCCGACCGGCTCGCCACCGCGGCGCGCGACGACGTGGCGGCGCTTGCTCGCGCCCCCGCGTGCCCACGCGGTCTCCTGGAACCGGCGGTGGTGCCACCAGGCGTCGCTGCGGTGCAGCGCTCCCGGACGATCGGCGATCGCGCGCGCGTAGATCGCCGGCAACCGCTGGCGGGCACTCGCCTCGTCGAGCCACTCGAGGTCGTCGAACGCCTCGCCGCGGACCTGCAGCGTGTGCGCGTTCGCGATCTCGTAGGCGTCGGTGAACGCCGCCACCCCGTAGCCGAAGCGGCCATAGATCGTCGCCTCGGAGGCCCACAGCCCGCTGACCGCGAAGCCGCGCCCGCGCGCGTCGTCGAGGTGCTGCGCCATCAAGCGGCGGTGCAGGCCGCGCCGTCGATGGCTCGGCCGCACGGTCACCATCGTCAAGCCGGCCATCGGCAGCGTGCCGCCCGGTACCGCGATCTCGAAGTTGTAGGTCGCCGCGGTCGCGACGATGGTGGTGCCGTCGAACGCGGCCCAGGCCTGGCCCGGCCCGACGAGCGCGCGCTGCAGGGGTTCGCCATCCGGATCGACATCGCTGTCGGAGCCGAACGTGTCGAGCACGCACGCCCGGAACGCGGGGATTTCGTCGTCGCGGATCTCGCGGATATCGAGCGCCATGGCCCGACGATAATCCAGGACCTGAATCGTTGTAGGCTGCGCGGCATGAGACCGGTCGTGACGGCGGCGGAGATGCGGGCGCTGGATCGCGCGACGATCGAGGACATCGGGATCCCGGCGTTCACGCTGATGGAGACCGCGGGGCGCGCGGTCGCCCACGTCGCGATGGAGCTGCTCGATGACGCCGAGGAGAGCGCCGCGGTCGCCGCGCACGTTGCCGTCGTGTGCGGTCCGGGCAACAACGGCGGCGATGGGTTCGTCGCCGCGCGCGTGCTGCGCGACCTCGGGATCGACGCGGCGGTCTACCTCGCGACCGGTCGAGCCGCCATTCGTGGCGACGCCGCGGCGCACCTCGCGGTCTACGAGCGGGCCGGCGGCGTGGTCCGCATGATCGACACGCCGCAGGCACTCGGCGATCTCGGTGACGCGATCGCCGGGGCCGCGGTCGTGATCGATGCGCTGTTCGGCGTCGGGTTGTCGCGCCCACTCGAGAACCACCTCGCCGATGTCGTCTCGCTGATCAACCACGCCTCGCGCCGGCTCGCGGTCGACATCCCGAGCGGGCTCGATGCGGACACCGGCCGCGTGCTCGGCGTCCACGTCGAGGCCGACGTCACCGTCACGATGGGGGCGCTCAAGGTCGCGCTCGCCGGCGCACCCGGGTTCGCGCACTGCGGCGCGGTCGACGTCGCCGACATCGGCGTGCCGAGTGGCGTGCTGGCGACCCAGGCGGTGCGCGCAGGGCTCGTCGAGGAGGCCGACGTCGCGAGCTGGATTCCGCACGTTCGGTTGCTCGATCACAAGGGCCGCCGCGGACACGTGCTCGTGATCGGCGGCATGCCGGGGATGCGCGGGGCGGGGCGGCTGTGCGCGCGGGCGGCGCTGCGCGCGGGGGCGGGGCTCGTCACGCTCGCGACCGCGGGCGAGGTCACCGCCGACGACTCGGTGATGACGAGGGCACTCGCGACGAACCTCGGCGACCTGCTCGCGAACAAGCAGGCGATCGTGATCGGTCCGGGCCTCGGCCAGAGCGAGCCGGCCGCGGGCTGGCTCGGCGAGGTGCTCGCGTCGGGTGTGCCGGCCGTCCTCGACGCGGACGCACTCAACCTGCTCGCCGCCGCCGGCCACGGCGAACCCGGCCGTCTCGACGTCGGGGACGCGATCCGCCAGGCAGCCGGGCCGATCGTGCTGACGCCGCACCCCGGCGAGGCCGCGCGCCTGCTCGGCACGACGGCCGCCGAGGTCGAGGCCGATCGCCTCGCCGCCGCGCGCACGCTCGCCGCGCGTGCCCACGCCGTGGTCGTGCTCAAGGGAGCGCGCACCGTCGTCTGCGATGGGACGCTCGAGGACGACCACTGCTCGATCAACCCGACCGGTGGCCCCGAGCTCGCGACCGGCGGCAGCGGCGACGTGCTCGCGGGCTTGATCGGCGCGCTGCTCGCGCAGGGCGTGCCCGCGGCGGATGCGGCACGCGCCGGCGTGTACGTGCACGGGCTCGCCGGTGAGCGAGCCGCCACCGAGCACGGCCGCCGCGGGGTCGTGTCGTCCGATCTCCCCCTCGCGATCGCGCGAGTCCTCGAGACATTTCGCGTCCCGCTTGAGACGCGCGCTGTGTCCCGCTGACCGCGGCGCGCCGGAGCGCCTTTCGATCCGGGCACTTGGTGGTGGCACGACGGCTGCTCTTGCCAGGGACCATGGCGCGTACCTCCTCGAAGCAGTCGGTCCCTCGCACCTCTCGCCTCGTCCGCAAGCCGTCCCGTGCCCCGCGCGCGCTGCGCGTCGTCGAGGGTGGTGGCCCGCGTGACAAGACCGGGCAGGGCGCCGCGGTGGCGCCGCACGGAGACTTCGCGAGCCAGTGCCTGCCGCACCAGCCCGAGCTGTTCGGCGTCGCGATGCGGATCTGCCGCGACCCCGACGCGGCGAAGGACCTCGTCCAGGAGACGCTGCTGCGCGCGATGGTCGCGTGGCACAGCTTCGAGCCCGGCTCGAACCTGCGCGCGTGGCTGTTCCGGATCCTGACCAACGGCTTCATCAACGGCTATCGCAAGCGCCGCCGCCACCAGCGGTTCGCTGTCGAGCGCCCGGGCGACGCGCTGATCGCGCTGTACGGCCGCGACCAGGATCGCACGGAGGATCTCGAGCAGACGCTGTGCGCCGAGCAGCTCAGCGACGAGGTGCAGGGCGCGCTCGCCGCGCTCGGCGAGGACTACCGCGACGTGGTCGAGCGCGCCGACCTGCGCGGCCAGAAGTACAAGGACATCGCCGACGATCTCGACGTGCCGATCGGCACCGTGATGTCGCGCCTGTTCCGCGCGCGCCGCGTGCTCGAGGGCGAGCTCGCCGGCTTCGCGGCCCGCGACTACGGCATCCGGCGCGCCGCGTAGTCCAGCGCGTCCGGCCGCGCCCGATCAGTACTCCGCCTCGCGACTCGCGGGGCGGACGTGCTCTTGCTCGGTGCCGGCGGCGACGTGCTCGCTGTGGAGCTCGCCGCGCGCATCGGTGTAGCCGGCCCACACGACACCGTCGGGGCCGTGCACGAAGTACGGCTCCTGGCGGACGGGCGCGTCCTCGGCCGACGGGTCGACGACCTGGAACGTGCGCCAGTTGTCGCGCGGCACCGGGGCCGGCGCACCGGCGCGGGCGGCGGTGATCGCGGCCTGCACGATCGGCTCGAGCTCGTCGCGTGCCGCCCGATCGAGCGCACGTTTGATCGTCGCCGCGGCCTCGCGGCTCGCTCCCTTGCTCGCGCGCGCGAGCCCCGTCGCGGCGGCGATGCGCACGTGCGGGCTGACGTCACCGAGCAGCTTCGTCAGCGTCTTGATCGCGGCGGCGTTGCCGGTGAGGCTCGCCAGCGCGAACGCGGTGTTGATGCGGACGAGGCGGGACTTGTCGAACGCGAGGTTCTGCAGGCTCGGCAGGCGCGAGCCGAGCAGCTGCACGCGCGTGCCGGCGGGCGTCGCCCAGAGCAGGCGCCCCAGCGCGCCGGTCGCATCGATGGCGGCGGCCCAGCCGCCGTGCTTGCCGACATACAGGAAGCGATCGACGAGCGGCCTGACGCGCGGGTCGGCGGGCGCGCTCGCCGCGATCTCGCCAAGCGCCCACACGGCGTCACCGACGAGACGGTCGTCGTTGACCGCGAGGGCATCGCCGAGCACGCCGATCGCGCCGAGGTCGTGGAGGTCACCGAGCGCGGCGGCGGCGGCCCGCCGGCGATCCGAGGCCGCGCGCTCGACGAGGCTGCGCAGCTTCGGCGCGTCGTCGAGCTGCTGGGCAGCGGCGAGGCCAGCGATCGCGGCGATCGCGACCTTGATACTCGAGTCGTCGGAGAGCTCGCGCAACGCCTCGCGCGCCGCGGGATCGGGGCGGCTGCGCAGCGTGCCGCCGAGGGCGCGCACGATCTCCGGTCGCGTCGGGCCCCGATCGGCGCGCGCCTGGGCGATCAGCAGCGGTACGATGCTCGGGTCGGCGATGTACGCCAGCGCGGTCGCCGCGCTCGCGTGCAGCTCGGTCGGGCCCTCGCGGAGCACATCGACGAGCGCCCGCGTCGCCGCCGGCGACGGCGCGACCCGGCCGATGCTGCCGAGTGCGTCGATCGCGGCGTGGCGCAGCCGGGTCGGGTTCCCCGGGCCGGCGAGCGAGGTCAGCTTCTTCGTCGCGGCCGGAGCCTGGAGGATGCCGAGGTACTCGGCCGCGAGCACGCGGACCTCGAGGTCCTCGTCGGCGAGGTGCTCGATCAACACGTCACCCGCCCGGGCGTCGCGGCCGAGCAGCGGGCGCAGCGCCTCCATGGCGGCGAGCCGGATCGCGGCATCCTTGCTCGATAACGCCCCGAGCACCGGCACGAGCGCATCTGGATCGCCGGTCGCGCCGAGCGCGGTGAGCACGAGCGGCATCGCGACGCGGCCACGCTCGAGCTCGGCGGTCAGGACCGCGGTCGCGCGCGCGTCTGCGGACTCGCCGAGCAGCGTCACCGCGGTGGTCGGATCGCCCTCGATCCGGCCGGCGAGGTGCTCGACGAGTGCGGGCACGGCGGCCTTGCCGGCGACACGCAGCGCATCGATCGCGGCGCGGCGCGTGCTGGCATGTGCGAGGTTCTCGACGAGGCGCTCGACGGCGCGCTCGCCCGGCTTGCCCGCACCGGGCAGCGCGGAGATCTGGCCGAGCGCGTAGGCGACCTTGGTCCGGAACAGCTCGCTGCCACTGCCGAGCTGCTCGGTCAGCGCATCGAGTGCATCGGTCGCGCCGAGCAGGCCGAGCGAGCCGACCGCCTGCGTGCGAACCTCCTCGTCGGGATCGCTCATCAGGCGGACGAGCGCGGGGACCGCCGACTTGTCGCCGAGCTTGCCGATCGCGCGCACCGCCGTCTTGCGCACGTCGCGCGACGTATCGCTGAACTTCGCGACGAGTGGGATCACCGCGCGCTTGTCGCCGAGCTGCTCGAGTTGTTCGACCGTCTCGCGCCGGACGTCGGCCTTGTCATCCTCGAGCCGCGGGATCAGCGCGATCACGACGCTCGCATCGCCGCGCAACCCGATCTTGCCGAGCGCCTTGACGGTGCGCTGGCGGACGGTCGCGTCCGGATCGCCGAGCGAGCGGGTCAGCGCCTTCGCAGCATCGCTGCCGCCGATGTCGCCGAGCGCGTCGGCGGCGACGGCGCGGGTCTTCGGGTCGGTGTCGGCGAGCCACTCGATCATCGGCGGGACCGCGGCGCGTGCGCCGCCCGCACCGAGCGCCTTCGCCGCCTGGTGGCGGACGCTGGGATCATCATCGGACAGCGCGTGGAGCAGGTACGGCTGCGCGAGGTGGATGTCGCGCATGCCGAGGTATGCGATCGCGTCGAGGCGCTTCTTCGGATCGTCGCTCTGCAGGCCCTCCGCATCGACCTCGACGGCGCCCTGCCAGTCGAAGCCCGCGCGGGCCGGTCCTGCTCCGAGCAGCAGGAGTGCGAGCGCGAGCCGCAGCCGGGTCATCCCGCGGAGGATGTCCCAGGGGACCCGCTCGGGCCAGGGTTGTCGGGTGTCCCGGCGGGGGCTTCGAGTGCTGCTCGATCGCCCACGTCACCTTTTCCCGCAGCCGCGCCGGCAGCTCGAGCTCGAGCATGGCGCGATACTCGGCGAGCGCCTCGGCGCGCTGGCCGAGCTTCCAGTGCAACACCGCGAGGTCGCGGCGCGGGATCCACGCGCGCGGTGCGAGCTGCCTGGAGCGCTCGAGCGCGGCGAACGCGCCGGGCAGATCGTGGATGGCGTCGTTGGCGCGCAGGATGCCGAGCATCTGCCAGGCGATCGGATCGGCGGGGGTGGCGGCGACCGCCCGCTCGAGCTGGCCAACGGCGGCGACGAGCTCGCCCCACGTCGCGAGCGTCTCCGCGAATTCGCGGCGTGCGAGCCCGATGCTCGCCGGGTCGTGCGCGCTCGCGATCGCTCGCTCGTAGTGGGTGCGCGCGACGTCGTGCTGGCGCGCACGCTCGGCCTGCTCGGCCTGCTCGAGCTCGCGCTCGACGGCGCTCTGGGGCCTGGTCACCGCCGGCCGCGTCGCGCAGGCGCACAACGCGAGGCACAGCCACAGCCGCCGCACGTCACTCCTCGCGTTTCTTCTTCGCGACGCCGATGGCGCTGCGGCGCGCGGGTGGAGCGAGCTCGATCGCGGCCTCGATATCGGCCTCGTCGACCTCCGACGTCACGTGCGCGACCCGGCGGGTGAAGTCGAGCTCCTGCGATGGGCGCTCGTACGTCTGCGCGTGCAGGCGCTCGATCTCCTCGATCGACTGCTTGCGCGTCGGATCGGGCGGGGTGTCGAGCAGCGCCTGCAACTCGGCGCGGGTCGGTGCGGCGATCGGAGTCTCGGTACCGAAGTCATCGTCGAGCTGCGCGTCGAGCCGAGCCGCGAGCCCGCGCGCCCACATCGACTCGATCTTGGCGCCGCGCGCCTCGGGTAGCACGACCTCCGGATCGGTCGCGTCGCCGACCGCATCGAGCGGCTGGGTCGTGCTCACGTCGTCGTCGTCGGCGGCATGGGCTGCCGGCTCGATGTGCACCGAGCCATCGTCGTGGTGCTCGACGAGGAGCGCCGGCTCCGCATCGTCCGGGCGCAGCGTGATCATCTCGTCCAGGTAGTTGATCCCGGGTGGTCGCACGGTGCTCGGCGGCGGCACGGTGATGCCCGGCAGCGTCGCGCGCATCGGCGGCTCCGTCGACGCGGGCGGCCGCAGGAGGTCGGGCGGTGGCGTGGTGTCATGCGACGCATCGGGGGCGCGGTTGCCGGGCGGCGGTGGCACGGTCGGTGATCGGCGGCCGAGGGGAGGCGGCACACTCGGCGCCTTGAAGGGCGGCAGCGTCGCGGCGCGCTGGCGCGCGGCGGGTGGCTCGGTCTTCACCTCGGTCTGCACCTCGGTCGTCGCCTCGGCGGCCGCCTCGATCGGCGGCGGCTCGTCGGGATCGACGATCTCGATCACCGGGGAGGAGTCGTAGGCAGACCGCTCGGGCGCGGCCCCGGCGGGCTGTATCGGCACGGCGACGAGGTTCTTCGTCGCCTCGTCGAGCGCCTGCTTTGCCTCGACGGCGAACGTCTGGGCCGCGGTCGAGTCGGTGGGCTCGCCGACCGGGTTCGTGGCTCGCCGCATGCGTGCGGCGCTCTCGTCCGGCGCAGGCTCGCTGTCCGCGCGCGCCGCGAGCTCGCGCACGCTGACCGGAGGCTGGGTCTTCGGCTTGGCCGCGCGCAGCTCGACGATCTCGTCGAGATCCAGCTTCGGTGCCGGCCGCGTCTCGTCGTGATCGGTCGGCAATGGGCCGCGCAGCGCAGCCGGGACATCGACACCACGGGCGCCGAGGTCCTGCTTGACCACGGGTGCGGTGGTCAGCAGCGCGAGCTCGTCGGAGTTGCGCTCGGGCGGCCGCAGGTTCGAGGTCGGGTTCGCCGAGTCCGTCTGTGCGAGCGCCTCGGCGGTCATCCGTGCGGCCGACGCCTGCACCGTATCCGGACGGGCGGGCCGATCGAGCGAGTCCAGCCGCGGCCCGGTCTGCGTCAGCTTCTCGCGGTCGCCGGCAGCGCTCGCGTCCTGCTGTGCCTTCTGCCACGGGTACTCGATGCGATCGTGGTTTGCGTGCCGGATCGTCTCGCGCAGCGACTCGGTGATCCGCCGCAGGTCGCCCATCGACAGCCCGGACTCGTCGAGCTGACCGACGTGGAGCTTGCCGTAGACGATGCGCTGGACGAGGTTGTCGATCTTGGCGACGTCGGGCTTCTTGAGCGTACGCGCCGCGGCCTCGACGGCGTCGCAGATCGACAGGATCGCGGTCTCGCGGCTCTGCGGCGGCACGCCGGGGTAGCGGAAGTGGTCGACGGTGAGGTGCTTCGGGTTGTCCTGTTCGCGGCACTTCGCCCAGAAGTACTCCAGCACGCCGTTGCCGTGATGCATGTGCATGAAGTCGATGATGCGTTCGTGCAGGCCCGCCTTGCGCGCGGTCACGATGCCCTCGGTGACGTGCCTGAAGATCTGATCGCAGGACGTCTCCGGCGGCAGCTTGTCATGCGGGCTCGTCTCGCCCGGCTCGAGGTTCTCGATGAAGTACTTCGCGTTGAGCGACTTGCCGAGATCGTGGAAGTACGCGCCGACGCGCACGAGCCGGCCGCTCGCGCCGATCGTGTTCGCGGCGATCTCGGCCATGTTCGCCATCGTCAGGCTGTGCTGCCACGTGCCCGGTGCACGCTCGGCGATCTGGCGGAGCAGCGGATGAGAGAGATCCTCGAGCTCGACGAGCTTCTGCTGCGTGATCTCGCCGACCGCGAGCTGGTAGAACGGCACGCACGCCGCGCCGAGGACCGTCGCGAGCGCCGGGCCGAGCGCCGAGGCGATCCACGCCGAGTGCAGCGGATCGCCGAGCTCGCCGAGTGGCAGCCGGCCCGCCGACAGGTAGAGCATGAGCGGGTAGGTCGCCGCGGTGAACAACGTGGCGACGCCGCCCGCGATCAGGAT
>DAIRFU010000386.1:0-6842 GCA_036794935.1 Kofleriaceae bacterium
GCGCGCCACGCGGGCCACGCTGTCCGCGGCGATCGCGCGCGGCACGCCGACGATCATCGTCCAGACGGCCGACCAGGGCATCGCGGTGCAGCTCGCGGGAGGCCGCTGGAAGCAGACCGTCAAGACTGCGATCGGCGGCGTCGGCCTCGATGCCGAGTACGGTGTCGCGCTCGACGCGAACGCCGACGGCGTCTATCGCTACCAGACGCGCCCCGGCTACCGCCGCTGTGATGGTCAGCCGGCGTACCTGTTCGCGGAGCGCTACGAGGCCGGCAGGTTCCAGCCGGTGACGAAGCTGCCGACCGGCGTCCCGGCGAGCGCGCCGGTGATCGCCGCGCACGTCGAGCGCGCGGCGCCGGCGAGCGAGCCGATCATGTTTCGCGCGCAGCTCGCGTCGCACCAGCCCGGTGCGCCGGATGCGGGTGCGCTCGCGATCCCGGCGGAGCTCGACGACGGCAAGCCGACGGTGTGGCGCGAGGAGCTGCCCGGCGCCGGCGAGGGTCACTTCTTCACGTACATGCCGCGGATGGCGGGCGCTCACGCGGCGCACCTGCGCATCGTGCCGGCCAAGCTCAAGCACGCGAACCGGCCGCAGCGACTCGGCGTGGTCGCCGCGCAGGGTGCGTGGCACGTCGAGATCCCGGATAGTGCGAAGGACGCGCCCGGTACCGCGTACGTCGCCGATCTGCCGGCGCCGATCGATGGCTGCGTCACCGTCGTGATCGAGTCGACGTACGGCACCGCGGGCAGCACCGCGTTCGCCGAGCTCGAGGTCTACGGCGCGGACGAGCTCGGAGGCGGTGGCGATGCGATGCTCGCGCACGCCATCGCCGCGGACAGCGACGGCGCGAACGCGGCGGCACGGACGCTCGCCCGGCGCGGCGCGGCGGGTGTCACCGCGCTCGAGGCGGAGCTCGCGAAGACGACCGACGCGGTCGCGCGGACCCGGCTCGTCCGCGCGCTCTCGCTGAGCCGTGACCCGGCGGCCGGGCCGGTGCTCGCGCACGCCCTCGGCGAGGGCTGGGTCCAGGGCAAGGAGCTCGTGCGCGCGATCGACGCACTCGCTGGCCTCGGTCAGGGCCAGGCGCTGCATGACCTCGCCGCGCGCCAGGCGGTCGCCGTCGAGGCGCGTGTCGCCGCCGTGCGGGCGCTCGATCCGGCGACCACCGGCGAGCGTGACCTGCTCGTCGCGCTCGCCGGGCGCGGACCGCGCGAGCTGCGCCAGGCCGTGATCGACGAGCTCACCGCCGTGCCGGTCGCGACGCTCGCGCCCCTCGCGGCGGCGCAGACGACGCCCGCCGCCGCCGGCGATCTGTGGCGCGCGGTGACCCGGCGCGCCCACGCGCATGCCGAGGAGCGCGGCCCTGCCCTCGCCGCGCTGACCGCCGCACTGCCGGCGGCGACCGACTACGAGCGGCGCTACCGGATCATCGATGGCATCGCCGCGGTCGGTGACGCCGCCGCGCTGCGCTCGCTCGCCGAGCAGCTCGCCGGCTGGCCAACCGGCGCCGAGACCGCGGCGTTCAAGCAGGTCGCCGCGCGCGCGATCGCGGTCAACCCGCGGCCCGCCGCGCTCGATCTGATCGTCGCGCTCGCCGCCGACGCCGACCCGGGCGTGCGGCTCGCCGCGCTCTCCGCGATCGCCGGCGCGACCGGCGGCGACGCGGGCCCGTGGCACGGTCCGGTCGGTGCCGGCGGCCTCGATCGCGTGATCGGTACGCGACTCGCGACCGATGCCTGGCCCGAGGTGCGGCGTTACGCGGCACAGGTGCTCGGCGCGCGCTGTTCGCGGTCCGGTCCCGCGGCGGTGCTCGGTGATGCGGTCGCACGCGATCCGGATCCCGCGGTCCGCGGTGACGCGCTGGCCGCGCTCGTCGAGTGCAAGGCGAGCGGCGTCCCCGCGCTGCTCGCGAAGCTATGGGACGACGGCAAGGCGCCGCTCGAGCTGCGCCAGCGTGCCGTCGATCTGACCGTCGTGCTCGCCGACCGCGCGCTCGCTCGCGAGCTCGTCGCGAAGTACACGCAGTGGCGTGCCTCGGCGATCGAGAGCGAGGCCGCGCTCGCGCTCGCGCAGAACGCCGCGTTCGCCATCGGCCGGCTGAACGCGCCCGGTGCCGCCGACGCCCTCACCGGCGCGCTCGATGACACCGCATTTCCCGAGATCGTGGCGTCCGCGGCCGGCGGCCTCGGCCTGCTCGGCCCCGCGTGCCCGGCGGCCGTGCGCCCCACGCTGAAGACCCTGGCGAGCAGCGACGAGCAGCAGGTGGCCACCGCCGCCCGCCGCGCCTACGAGCTCTGCAAGTAGGGTCCGCGCCTACGAGCTCAGCGACGACAGGGCCTCGCGCAGCTTCGCGTTGCCGGGCTCGACCTCGAGGCCGCGCTGGAACATGCTCTTGGCCTTCGGGTTCTGACCGAGCTGGATGTGGATCCGGCCGAGCGTCCAGTACACCTCGCCCTTCGTCATGCCGGCGTCGGAGTCGATGTTCTGGAGCACGAGCGACTGGTAGATCTTGCGCGCCTTCTCCCAGTCGCCGCTCGCGAAGTACATGCGGCCCAGGCCGGTCATCGTGATGACGTCGGTCGGGTTGACGCGCAGCGCCTCCTCGTACGCCGCGAGCGCGCCGGCGCTGTCACCGCGGGCCTCGAGGATGCCACCCTGGCGCTGGCGGTACTTCGCGACGTCCTTCATGCGCCGCACGGCCTTCGCCTCCTTCGCGAGCCGATCGTAGATCGGTGCGGCCTCGTCGAGGCGTCCGGCCGCGAAGTAGAGGTCCGCGAGCGGTCCGAGCACGCGGACGTCGTCGGGCGCATCCTTGACGGCATCACCGAGTGCGGCGAGCGCGGCCTCGGTGCGGCCGGCCTTGCGCTCGAGCTCGGCGATCTCGACGAGCAGCGCGAGCCGGTCGGCCGGCACGTTCACACCGGCGACGCGGCGCTTCAACATGTCGGCGAGCAGCGCGTTGTCGCGGCGGTCGCGCGCGAGCTTCTCGAGCGCGGCGATCACGCCGGCGTGCGCGGGGTCGTAGCGCAGCGCGTGCTGGAGGTGCTGGATCGCGGTGTCATCGTCACTATCACCGACGCGCGCGACCTCGCCGAGGCGGAAGAACAGATCGGCGGCATCGCGGCCCTGCGGGTCGAGCTCGAGCGCCTGCTCGAGCGTCTGCTTGCACCTGGTCCAGTCACCGGCGCGCTCGTAGATCTTGGACAGCCGCGTCAGCGCGGCGACCGAGCCGGGCTCGCGCGCGAGGATCTTCTCGAGGATCTCGCCCGCCGCCTCGGGGTTGTCGAGCTGCGACTCCCAGACGTCGGCGGCGCGGGCGAGCGCCCCGAGCTCGGCCTTGATGTCGCCCTGCGCGGCGTGGATCTCGGCGCGCTTCTCGAGCAGCTCGACGAGATCATGGAAGCGGCTCGTCGAGCCGAGCAGGCGCTCGAGCTCGTCGTAGGCGCGCAGGTACGAGCCATCGACGTCGAGCGCCGAGTACCAGGCCGCGATCGCGTCATCGACGGAGCTGCGCCGCGTCTCGGCGAGCCGCGCCATCTCGGCGTGGATCAGCACCTTGTCCTGGCTCGTCTTCGCGAGATCGAGCCGCCGCATCTGGATGTCGCCGACCGCCATCCAGTCGCCCGAGCGCGCGTGCGCGGTCTCGAGCGCCGACAGCGCGTTCGCGTCGTCGGGATCGAGATCGACGACCGCCTGCCACGCGGTGACCGCGCGCGGCCCTTCGGCCTCGAGCTGCGCGATCTCGACACGCAGCGCCTTCTCGTCGTCGGGACCGGCCGCGATGCGCGCGGCCTTGGCCAGCACCTCGACGAGCGCGGTCGCGTCGCTCTGCGTCGTGCGGTAGATGCGCGCGAGCTGGTCGAGCGCCTCGCGGTCCGTCTCGTCATTTTCGACGATCTCGAGCCATGCCTCGATCGCGCCGGAGTGATCACCTGCGCGATCGCAGAGCTGGGCGACCTCGGCGAACGCGGCGCGCCGGTCGGCGGGCTCCTGGACGACGCGCCCGCGCTGGCGCAGCGCATCGGCGAGCGCCGGCCAGTCGGCGCGCTGGCGCAGGACCTCGACGAGCGGATCGAGGGCATCGAGCGAGTCGGGCTCGAGCTGGAGCGCCGCGCGATACGTCGTGATCGCATCCTCGTTATGGCCGAGCCGCACGCGCAGGACGTCCCCGAGGAACACGAGCAGACCGACCTGCACATCGGGCGGCCGGTCGGCCGCGTCGCTGGCATGCACGATCGTGTCGACGCGTGACGCCGTCTCGCGCCACTGGCCGAGCCGATCCGAGAGGCGATCGATCTCGGACAGTGCCTGGGTCGAGCCGGCATCCGCCGCGAGCCAGCGCAGCGCCGCGTCGAGCGCACGCGCGCGGTCGTTCAGCTTCTGCTCGGCGAGCTCGACGAGCCGCGCGAGGACGCTCGTGCGATCGATCGGATCCTCGAGCCGGGTCAGCTTCGCCTCGAGCACCGTCACCAGGCGCTGGGCGTCGCCGTCCTGCTCGTAGAGCGGCTCCAGGATCTCGACGATCTCGAGCACCTGGTCGGGAGCCTTCAGGATCAGCCGTTCGAGCGCGGCGCGGGCCTGGAGGTGGCCGCTGATGAGCGTCAGCACCTCGCGGTACGCGAGCACCGCCTGCTTCGCCGACTGCAGCGTCGTCTCCTGAAGATCGCCGAGCCGGAACAGATACTCGGCGCTCTGGGCGTCGTCGGCGGCGACGTCGGCCTGACGGCGCAGCACGTGGGCGAGATCGGGCCAGCGGCCGGCGCGCGCCAGCACGCGCTCGAGCGCGGTGAGCGCGGCCTGCGGCTCGGGCCCCTGCGACGCACGGCCATACGCGAGCGCCGCGCGATCGAGATCGCCGAGGCGATCCTCCGCGACCTGACCGAGACGCATCGCGTACGTCTCCTCGACGTCGGGCGGTAGCGTCGGTGCGTTCTCGTCGAGCCGCTCGTCGAGCAGACCCGCGAGCTCGCGCCACAGGTTCTGCGACTCGGCGAGCCGCATCAGCGGCTTCAGCAGCTCGTCGTCGTCGGGCTCGTCGGCGAGCGCCCGGCCCCACACGACGAACGCCTGCGCCGGCTGGTTCGCGAGCTGTTCGCGGACCTCGGCGAGCGCCTGCCAGTCGGCGCGGCGCGCGTCGGCATCGCGGCCGTGCACGGTGAGCCGGCGCTCGTAGACGCGCACGAGCCCCGACGCGTCCTTCTCGGCGCGATAGATCCGCTCGAGGATCGGCGCGACCGCCTCGATGTGCTCGTCCTTGCCCATCAGGGTCTCGAGCGCTGCGCGCGCCTCGACGTGCGCGGGCAGCACCTGGAGCACGGCGCCGTAGCGCGGGATCGCGGCGTCCGGATCCATGAGCTGGGTCTCGACGATGTGGGCGGCGCGGAATGCGAGGTCCGCTCGGTCCTGCGGGTTGCCGGCGAGCAGCGCGCGCTTGTCGACGATGTCGAGCAGATCCGACCACATCTTCTGCTTCGCGTAGATGCGATCGAGCTCGGCGAGCCCGCGAGCGTCGCCGGCATCGTCGTCGAGCACGGACGTCAGGTGACCGATCGCCTGGTAGACGTCGTCGAGCTGGTGCTCGTAGACCTGCGCCGCCGCGTGGCGCAGCTCCTGACGCTGCTCGAGGTCGGCCGTCAGCTCGATCTTGCGCTCGAGCGTGACCGCGAGCTCGCGCGGGTCGGCGGTATCGTCGCCCGAGCCGCTGCCCGAGCCACTGCCCGAGCCACGATAGAGCCGCTCGAGCGCGTCGAGCGCCGCGAGGTCGGTATCGTCGACGCCGAGCACGTTCTTGTACGCGGCGATCGCCTGCGCGGCGTCCTCGATGACCTCCTCGTACAGCGCGGCGACGCGATGGAGCAGCACGAGCCGCACGCCCGCATCGTCGGTGAGCTCGGATCGCCGCTCGATGACCTTGACGAGCTCCTCGACGCGGCCCTCGAGCGCGAGCAGCCGATCGAGCGCCGCGAGCGCGACAGGATCGTCACCGCGGTTCTCGTCGACCTTGCGCCACGCATCGATCGCGGCCTTGAGGTCCGCGCGCTGGCCCTCGTGGATCTCGGCGGCCTTCGTCCACAGCGTCGCGGCGAGCTCGCCATCGACCGATGCGGCACCATCCTCGACGGTACGCGCCGCCTCGTCCCACGCGCCGAGCTTGCCCGCGAGCGAGAGCAGCTTGTGAAGCGCCTCCTCGTCGGCGACATCGATACGCCACGCGCGCGCGAGCGCGGCGAGCGCGAGATCGATCGCCCCACCCCGCTCCTCGTGGATCTCGGCGATCTCGTGCAGCGTGACGACCTGGTACGCCGGATCCGAGATGTACTCGAGCTTCGCGTCGAGGATGACGACGAGCTTCTGCCACCAGTCCTGCTCGCGATACACCGGCTCGAGCAGCGACGCGATGCGCTCGCGATGCTCGTCGTGGATCACGAGGCGCTCGAGCGACGCGACGGCGCGCTCCCACAGCTTGCCGCCCTCGATGACCTCCTCGTACTGGTCGAGCGCGGCGCTCAGATCCTGGAGGTTGGTCTCGTAGACCTCGGCGAGCGAGAGCCGCAGCTCGGCAGCCTCGACGAACGCGCTCGCGTCGTTCGCACGTGCAAGCTGTGCCTCGATCAGATCGACGAGATCGTGCCACTGCTCGCGCGCGCGGAAGAGCCGGTCGAGCTCGCGGACCGCCTCGCGGTAGGTCGCGTCGAGCAGCGGCGTGTCGCCGCCCTCGCAGACGATGACGACCTCGCGCCAGCCCTCGATCGCGCGGACGGCGTCGCCGAGCCCGGTCTCGACCAGGCGCGCGCGCTTGACCAGCGCCTCGCGCCGCAGATCTTCGTCCGTGCGAGCGGCG
>DAIRFU010000387.1:0-6841 GCA_036794935.1 Kofleriaceae bacterium
AGCCCTCGATCGTCGATGTCGATCCGGAGGATCCGGCGCAGACGCTCGATGATGCCGGCCAGTTCAGCGTCCTCGAGGTCGATGCCGAGCCAGCGGCCGAGGCCGAGGCCGACGCCGAGGCCGCCGCCGCCGAGATCGCGGCCGAGGAACAGGAGACCGAGGACTCCGAGGTCGACGCGCGCGGGCGCGAGGTCGACACGCCGGCCGAGACGACCGCGGACGCATACGCCGACGCGATCGACGGCGACGACACCGGCGAGCTGTACGGGCTGCACACCCCGCACGCGGCGGATCGCGATCTCGACAAGACCGCCGATCAGGAGTCGTTCGTCGACTCCGAGCAGGGCGAGACGTGGCTCGAGACGCTGGAGAAGAAGGCGGCCGAGGGCGGTGCCGAGGCCGAGGAAGATCTCGAGGTCGTCGACAACAGCGACGAGCACACCGGGCATCACAGCACCGAGAGTGGCGATCGCCCGGTCGCCGACAAGGGCTCCGGAGGCGAGGGTGGCCTGTGATCGGTGAGACGCGTCCACCCGCTGGATCCGCTCGTCGCGTCATGTGAAGGTCCCGCGCGTGAAGACCGAACGCATCGAGATCGCCGGCATCACCACGCGCGTCGTCGAGCGCGCCGCTGATCCGCGGCTCACCGTCGTCCTCTTGCACGGCTTCGGTGCGCCCGGCGATGACCTCGTCGCGCTCGGCCAGTACATCGCGGCGCCGGTGCGCTTCGTGTTCCCCGAGGCGCCGATCGAGCTCGGCGGCCTGTACGGTGACTCGCGGGCGTGGTGGCGACTCGATCTCGCGCGCCTCGAGGAGGACCTGCGCACCGGCAAGATTCACGATCGGCGCGCCGAGGTGCCCGAGGGGCTCGATGCCGTGCGCGGCCAGATGATGCAGTTCCTCGACGACGTCCACGAGCGGTTCGCGCTCGACACCAAGCAGCTCGCGCTCGGCGGCTTCTCGCAGGGCGCGATGCTCGCGCTCGATATCGCGCTGCACCGCGAGGTCCCGCCGGCCGCGCTCGTCCTGATGTCGGGCACGCTGCTCGCCGAGCCCGTGTGGCAGCCGCGAATGCCGCGCCTGTCCGGCATGCCGGTGTTCCAGTCGCACGGCCTGCACGACGCGCTGCTGCCGTTCTCGATCGCCGAGCTGCTCCGCGACGAGCTACGCGGTGCCGGCGCCAAGGTCGACTGGTGCGCGTTCCACGGCGGCCACGAGATCCCGCCCGCCGTGCTCGACGGCGTCGGCACGCTGCTCGCCGCTATTGGCAGTACGTCGCGGTGAGCGCGAGCGTGTCGAAGAAGCAGAGCTGGCGCTGCAGAGTGATGTTTTTCGAAGTTCGCGGCCCATACCCCTCGGGTGCGGTTGAACCTCCGTGCGCGAGAGCGATAGCTTCCATGCGATGAAGGTCGGGGCGGTGGGCCGATGAACAAGTCCGGAATCGCATCGTCGGTCATTTCGCTTCCCCAAGGCGGCGGCGCGATCAGCGGGATCGGCGAGACGTTCTCGCCCGATCTGCACACGGGGACCGGCAACCTGACGGTCCCCATCGCGTTGCCGAGCGGACGTAACGGCCTCGGCCCCCAGCTGTCGCTCGTCTACAGCACGGGTCACGGCAACGGCCCCTTCGGGCTCGGCTGGCAGCTGAGCGTTCCGGGTGTCAGCCGCGACACGGCTCGGCGCCTGCCGGTATATGCCGACGATCAGGACATCTTCCTCCTGTCCGGCATGGAGCGCCTGGTGCCGACCGGCGAGCCCGCGCCGGGTGAAACGCGGTATCGCCCGCGCACCGAGGGCAGCTTCGCACGCATCGTCCATCGCGCCGGCGAGCGTGACGACTTCTGGGAGGTCCGCACGCGTGACGGACTGCTCGGCCACTACGGAACGCCGGGGATGCGCGGATCGGATCCTGCGACCGTGCGCGACCCGGATGATCCGCGACGCGTGTTCGCCTGGAATCTCGCCGCGACCCAGGATCCGTTCGGGAATCGGCTGGAGTACGACTACCAGCGCGATCGCGGCGCCGACGGACCGCAGCACTGGGATCAGATCTACCTCGCGCAGATTCGCTACGCGGATCACGGTCCCCGCGAGCAGCCGTCGTTTCTGGTCACCGTCGACTTCGTTTACGAAGACCGCCCCGATCCGTTCTCGAGTTATCGCGCCGGATTCGAGATCCGGACCGCGCGGCGCTGCGCGCGGATCGAGATCCGCACGCACGCGGACCAGCCGCGGCTCGCCCGCGTCTACCGATTCCGGTATGCCGACGACCGCGCACCGCCGCACAATGCGATGTCGCTGCTTCGCCGCGTCGAGATCGAAGGTGTCGACGGAGATGCACGCGAGCCGCTCCCCCCTCTGGACCTGGAGTACACGCGATTCCAGCCGGAGCAGCGCACCTATCAACCGCTAACGGCGGTGGCTGGCGCGTTGCCCGAACGCTCGCTCGCGGATTCCGACTTCGAGCTCGCCGACCTGTTCGGTACGGTCTTGCCCGATGTCGTGCAGATCGGCGAGGTCCACCGGTACTGGCGAAACCTCGGTAATGGGCGGTTCGACGTGCCGCGGGCACTCGACGGCCTGCCCGAGACGCATCTCGGCGACGAGGGCGTCACCCTCGCGGACGCCGATGGCGATGGCCACATCGATCTGATGGTCTGCAAGCCCGGGCTCGCCGGGTACATGCCGCTCACGGCGCCAGACTCGGGGCCACGCGAACCGTTCATCGCGTACTCCCAGGCGCCGCCATTTCAACTCGACGATCCGGACGTCCGCCTCGTCGATCTCGACGGCGATGGGGTCGTCGACGCGCTACGCACGGGGCCGAGCTTCGAGCTCTACTACCACGACCGCGAACGTGGCTGGACCACGGTCGAGACGCGCGAGCGCGACCCTCTCGACCGGTTTCCCGACGTTCGCTTCAGGGATCCGCGCGTGAAGCTGGCCGACATGACCGGCGATGGCCTGGTCGACATCGTGTTCGTCGACGGCGACCGCGTCGACTACTGGCCGTACCTTGGCTATGGCCGCTGGGGCGCGCGCGTGACCATGCAGGGCCAGCTGGCGTTCCCCGATTCACAGCTGCTCGGCGGCGTCGGCTTCGACCCGACACGGGTGCTGCTCGGCGACATCGATGGCGATGGCGTCGCTGATCTCGTCTACGTCGAGTCCGGGCGCGTCACCATCTGGCTCAACCAGAGCGGCAACCGCTGGAGCGAGCCGATCGTCGTCCACGGCACCCCGCCGATCACGAACGTCGATGCCGTGCGCCTCGCCGACGTCCTGGGCACGGGCACCGCCGGGATCCTGTGGAGCTACGACGCGGGCACGTTCGCCGACAGCTCGTACAAGTTCCTCGACCTCACCGGCGGTGAGAAGCCGTACCTGCTACGCGAGCGAAACAACCACGCGGGTGCCCGCACGCGCGTCGAGTACGCTCCGTCGACGCGGTTCTACGTCGAAGACGAGCTGCATCCGGACACCCGTTGGCGCGGACGGCTGCCGTTTCCGGTTCAAGTCGTGGCTCGTGTAGAGGTCGTCGATGAGCTGTCGCGCGGCAAGCTGACGACCGAGTACCGCTACCACCAGGGCTACTGGGACGGCGAAGAGCGCGAGTTCCGCGGCTTCGGCCTTGTCGAGCAGCTCGATACCGAGTCCTTCGCGCGCTATCACGAGCCCGGCCTCCACGGTGACATGACGTTCGAGCCGATCGATCAGGCCCGGTTCTCGCCGCCGACGTTGGCCCGAACGTGGTTTCATCAGGGCGAGCTCGAGGGCGCGAGCGGCGAGAGACGCGAAAGCGAGCCTGTCGGACCGCTGGGGGATGAACCCACGTTCTCTACCGAGCATCGTCGCGAGCTCACCGCGATCGCGGGCGCGACCGCGCAGGCCGGCGATCCACGGCGGCTTCGCCACGCACGTCGCGCGCTGCGCGGATCGGTGCTGCGCACCGAGCTCTATGCGCTCGACGAGTCGCCCTATCGCGACCGACCGTATTCGGTGACCGAGTCGCTGTACGATGTCCGCGAGCTCTTGGCGGGCAACGACACGCGGCCCGGCGTGTACGCGCCGCTGCCGCTCGCGTCGCGAACGACGCAGTGGGAGCGCGGCACCGAGCCGATGTCGCGATTTTCCTTCATCGCGGGACACGATGAGTACGGCCTGCCAGCCACCCAGCTCGACGTCGCCGTGCCACGCGGGCGGGATCCACGGATCGGCGCGAGCACGGCGGCAGAGCCGTATCTTGCCACCTTCGCTGTCACCGAGCGGGCTCGGCGAGACGACGGACACCGCTACATCGTCGATCGCGTCGCGCGAGCCTCGCGGTACGAGGTCCGCAACGATGGCAGCCCGAGCGTGCTCGAGCTGCGCGAGGCGGTCACGGCGGGAACGGCTGACCTTCGGACCATCGGTCAGGCGCGTACCTACTTCGACGGCGACGCGTTCGTCGGGTTGCCGCTCGGTCAGCTCGGTGATTTCGGCGCGCCGGTTCGCCGGGAAGCACTCGCCTTCGAGGATTCGTACCTCGCGACCGTGCTGTCCCCCGCCTATCTCGCCGCCGATCCGCAGAGCTGGCCCAGGGACTACCCGGCCGCGTTTCGTGACGCCCTACCGCCGCTCGCCGGTTACATGCACTACACCGGTGAGGACACGCCAGGCTCGCCCGGCGGCTACTACGTCGTCACCGAGCGAGCCCGCTACGACTTCCAGTCGGGCGAGCCCGCGCGCGGCATGGTACGGGAGAGCCGCGACGCGCTCGGCGCGGCGACCATGATCGAGCGCGATGCGTTCGACCTGTTCCCCGTGCGCATCACCGACGCCGCGGGGCTCGAGACCTCCGCGAGCTACGACTACCGCGTCCTCTCGCCGCGCGCGGTCACCGACGTCAACGGCAACATCAGCGAGGTCACCTACTCGCCGGCCGGCCTGCCCGTCGCTCGCTACATCCGGGGCAAGCACGGCGAGGGTGACCTCGCGCATCCAAGTGTCCGGTTCGAGTACGACCTGCACGCATTCGACACGCGCGGCGAGCCGATGTCCGTCCGCACGATCCGGCGCGTCCATCACGACACCGCGCTCGACGTCGACGCCGCCGACCGCGGCCGAACGATCGAAGCCGTCGAGTATTCCGACGGCTTGGGACGTGTGCTCCAGGTGCGCGCGCAGGCCGAGGACACGCTGTATGGCGATCCAGTGTTCGGCGGCTCGGGCCTCGCACTCGACGCCACCGCGCCGAGTGCGCCGGCTATCGCCCACACCGCGAGCGATCACGTCGTGGTCAGCGGCTGGCAGACCTACGACAACAAGGGCCGCGTGGTCGAGACGTACGAACCGTTCTTCTCGCGAGGCTGGGCCTTCCACGCTCCGGGCGAAACCGAGCGCGGTCAGAAGGCGACCCTGTTCTACGACGCGCGCGGCCAGCTCGTGCGCACGGTTCAGCCCGACGGTTCGGAACAGCTCGTCGTGCGGGGCATCCCACACGACCTCGCGGATCCGAGCCGTTTCGCGCCCACCCCCTGGGAGTCCTACGCCTACGACGCGAACGACAACGCGGGGCGCACGCACGGTGCGGCCGCGAGCGGGTACGCGTCGCACTGGAACACGCCGGCGAGCGCCGTGGTCGACGCGCTCGGCCGCACGATCGCGGCGACCGCGCGCAACGGCCCCGATCCGTCGAACGACTGGTTCACCACGCGCTCGACGTTCGACATCCAGGGCAACCTGATCACGCTGATCGACGCGATCGGCCGCGAGGCGTTTCGGTACGTGTACGACATCGCGGGCCGCCGCTGGCGCGTCGACAGCATCGATGGCGGCCAGCGCGACACCGTGTTCGACGCGCTCGGGCAGCCGGTCGAGAGCCGCGACGCGAAGGGTGCGCTGACCCTGCAGGCGTACGACGTCCTGCACCGTCCCACGAGGATGTGGGCGCGCGACGCGGCGCACACGACGATGCAGCTCCGGCACGTGCTCGCGTACGGCGACGCCGGCTCCGCCGCCGAGCGCGCTGCTGCGCGCGAGGTCAACGTGCTCGCGAAGCTCGCGAGCGTGCACGACGGCGCCGGCCTGGTCCGCCACCACGCGTTCGACTTCAAGGGCAACCTGGTCGAGAAGTCGCGACGCGTGATCGCCGACGCTCCGATGCGCGAGATCTTCGCCGGCGCAGCCGCGAACGGATGGCGCGTGACGCCGTTCGCTCCCGACTGGGAGCCGCCCGCCGGGGAGAGCATCGCAGACGTCGAGGCCAGGCTGCTCGAGCCCACCGCATACGAGACGAGCGCGAGCTTCGACGCGCTCGGACGCGCTCGCGCTGTCCGACTCCCGCGCGATGTGGACGATCGGCGGCGCGTCATCCAGCCCGTGTACAACCGAGCCGGCGGGCTCGAACAGGTGCGGCTCGACGGCGAGCTCTACGTCGAGTGCCTCGCCTACGACGCGAGCGGACGCCGCGTGCTCGTCGCCTACGGCAACGGCACGATGACGCGGTACACATACGATCCGCGGACCTTCCGGCTGGCGCGCACGCGGACCGAGCGCTTCAACCGTCCGGGCCCGTCGATGTACGCGCCGACCGGTGACGTGAGCCAGGACTGCACGTACGCCTACGACCTCACCGGCAACATCCTGTCGATCACCGATCGTGCCCCCGCCAGCGGTATCCGCGACAACCCAGACGCGGCAATCGCGAACGATCCGGACCTCGCGCAGCTCCTCGCCGCTGGTGACGCGCTGATCCGGCGCTTCACCTATGACCCGGCCTATCGGCTGAAGGTCGCGACCGGGCGCGAATGCGATCGCCCTGCCGATGCGCCGCCCTGGCTGGACGAACCGCGCTGCGCGG
>DAIRFU010000388.1:0-6831 GCA_036794935.1 Kofleriaceae bacterium
CGCCCCGACCGCGGCGTGCTCGAGGGCCTCGCCGACTCGGTGCGCGAGGCGATCGGCCGTGCGTCGCTGCCGGAGCACGGCGTGCCGGCGGTCGACTGGATCACCGCGAAAGAGAACCCGTTCCACATCGGCGCGTTCCTCGATCAGTACGCCAAGGCCGTCAGTGCGGCGACGCCGGGCGAACGCTCGCGTCACATGGCCGCAGCGCTCGTCGCCGCAGGTGCGCTCCTGCACGTGCTCGGCGATCTCGGCGCGCCGGCGCGCGTGCGTGGCGACGAGGCCGCCTTCTTCGAGCCACTCGGCGGCGGCCCCGACGATCTCGGCTCGCGCTTCGAGCGTATCGCGGCACTCGCGTACGGCCGGCTCGGCGTCCCGGCGCCGGCGCGCGTGGTCACCCGCACGCATCTTCACGACTTCTTCACCGCGAAGGACGGCAGCGGGCTCGCCGACATGATCGCGCGCTCTTACTTCTCGTCGAACACGCTGCCCGAATCGATGCGCGTCGGCGGCGACGACAAGCCCCACCTCGTGCGCCCGCAGCCCGAGCTGCCGCCGCGGCTCAACCTGATGGCGGCGAGCCGCCAGGACGGCACGACGCTGCGCGACAAGGACGGCACCTGCCTCGCCCGCTACCGGGTCGAGCACGGCGTGCTGTCGTTCGGCACCGATGACCAGTGCATGCTCGAGCAGATCGCCGTGATCCTCCCGGAGGTCTCCGCGTACGAGACCGGCATGCTCGACTTCTTGCTCCGCGGCGAGCTGACGATCAAGGCCGGTGCGCAGATCGTGGTCGGCGGCGACGGCCTCGGCACCGGTGATCTCGAGGTGCTCGTCGAGGACGCGCGCGGCGTACGGACCAGCCTGGGCACGGTGAAGGTCGCGGCCGGCAAGACCGAGCTCGCGCGCCTGCCGCCTCCCGGCACCGGCACGCGGATCGTCGCCGTGTTCCGCGGCGTCGATCGCGAAGGCGAGCCGATCGTCGCGGTCGGCGCGCTGCCGCTGACCGCGCGCTGAATCCGCAGTACGCTGGTCTCATGGCGAAGAAGCGCGAGGACGGCGATCCGCTCGATCGCCTGTTCGCCAAGCTGGACGACGCACCGCCTGGCCTCCACGACATCGAGCCACCGGCCGCCGAGCTGCCGCCCGGCCTCCCGGCCCCGCTGATCGAGCTGTACGCGCGCTGCGACGGCGCGCGGATCTTCGTCGAGACGATCGAGATCCTGTCGTCGCGCGAGGTCACCGCCGACAATGGGCGCTGGCAGTTCGCGACGCTCGAGGGCGCCCCGGTGTCCGTCGATCAACGAGGCAAGGTGTGGCGCAGCGAGGAGTCGATCGAGGACGAGGTGTGCGACGGCACACGCATCGATCGCTGGCTCGCCGGCCAGCTCGACGCCCTCGATCTGATCTTCGATCGCGACGGCGAATACGCCGACGACGTGTTCGACGACGACGGCGAGCTCCAGCCGATCATCCGCGAGCAGCAGCTCCGCGCGCAGCTCAAGCGCGATGCCGCCGCCCCCGCACCGCGCTGGCGTCTCGCGCTCGTGCTCGTCGATCAGGGCGCGATCGAGGAGGCACGCAACGAGCTCGAGCAGGTCGTCGCCGACGACCCGGTGTTCGCGTGGGCGTGGCTCGACCTCGCGCGCGTGTCCGAGCGCATCGGCGAGCTGGGCGGCGCGATCGACGAGGCGCGGATGGCCGCCGAGGCGGCTGAGGGGGTCCAGCACCCGCAGGCCGGCTACTTCTGGTCACAGGTCGCGCGGCTGGCGAGCCACGCCGGCGACGACCTGGTGCGCGCGCAGGCCGCGACCAAGGCCTCGCTGCTCGCGCCCGGCCTCAAGCGCGCGCAGATCGAGGGCGCACGCGAGCGCATCGATGCCGGCGATACGGCGAGCGCGAAGGGTCTCGTCGACCTGCTCCGCGCGGTGTGGCCGCGCGATCTCGAGGTGCTCGAGCTCGCCCGCCGCGTGGAGATGTGATGACGGAGAACACCGCGTACCTGCTCCCGAACCGCGAGTCCGGTGCCGCGCGCAGACTCGAGCTGCTGGCCGAGCTGTACGACGCATGGACGTGCCGCCACCTCGACGCGTGCGGCCTCGCGCCGGGTGCGCGCGTCTGGGAGGTCGGAGCCGGTGGCCCGAGCCTGCCGCGCTGGCTCGCGGCGCGCGTCGGCGAGCGTGGCGAGGTACTCGTGACAGACATCGACACCTCTCGGCTCGTCGAGCTGCCCGCCCACGTGACCGTGCAGCGTCACGATGTGGGACGCGATGCACCGCCCGACGGCGGGTTCGATCTCGTGCACGCGCGGCTCGTGCTCGTCCACGTGCCTGATCGCGAGCGCGCGCTCGCCACGATGGCCGCGGCGCTGCGCCCGGGCGGCCATCTCGTCGTCGAGGATCCGGATCCGACGCTGCAGCCGCTGGCCTGCCTGCAGATCGGCGAGGCCGCCGAGCGCGCGCAGCGGATCCGCACCGGATTTCGAGCGCTGGTCGCCGCGCGCGGCGCCGACCTCGCGTGGGGCCGCAAGCTCCCCGCGATGCTGCGCGCCACCGGGCTCGCCGGCGTGGCTGCCGACGCGTACCTCGCGCTCTCGCATCCGGCGTGCGCGGAGCTCGAGCTGGCGACGATCGCGATGCTGCGCGACGCGCTGATCGCCGCCGGCCACGCGAGCGCCGACGAGCTCGACGCGCACGCTGCCGCGATCGCCGACGGCGAGCTCGACATCGCGCAGCCCGCGCTGGTGTCGGCATGGGGCCGCCGGCCGGCGAGCTGACTACAGCCGATCGCGGATGAACGGCGGGATCAGCGCCTTCGGGAACGGCAGATAGCGGCCGACCGAGATGATGCGCTCGCGCCGCGTCTCTTCCTCGAGGTGGCGCAGGCGCGCCTTGAGGACATCGGCCAGCGCGATCTCGCCGAGGAAGTAGTTCTCCTCGTCCACGATCGGCAAGATCGTCACGTCGGCGACCGCCATGCGCAGCGAGACCACGCGAAGCGTATCGTCGAGGTGCGCACGCAGCTCCGGCGCGATCGGCTTGGTGTGCGAAGGCAGCGGGCGCCGCTCCGGCGCGAGCGTGATGACATCGCGCACGAACAGGATCTCGAGCGGATCGATCGAGTACTCGCACGAGATGTGATAGCCGCGGCGGACGACCTTCTCGGTGAGGATCGAGCGCTTGACCACGAGCACGGTGAAGCAATACGCGATCATCGTCGCGATCGAGATCGGCAAGAGCGCGGTGAAGTCCTGCGTGACCTCGGCGGCAAACAGGATGCCGGTGAGCGGTGAGCGCATGGTGCCATCGAGGCAGGCGCCCATGCTGATCAGCGCCCAGAACCCCGGGCCCGCGTCCGGGAAGATATGCCCCTCGAGCGCGCCGAGCGCGCCGCCGATCATGAGCAGCGGCGCGAGGACACCGCCGGACGTGCCGGAGCCGAGGGAGAACGACCAGATCGCCCACTTGACGATCGCGAGGATCAGGATCGCCTTGATGGCCATGTGGCCCTGGAGCAGCTCGCTGATCTGGTCGTAGCCGACGCCGAGCGCGCGCGGCTCGATATAGCCTCCGATGCCGATCACGAGGCCACCGATCGCCGGCCACCACATCCAGTGCAGCGGGAGCCGGTGGAACATGTCCTCGAATGCGTAGACGCTATGGGTCATCAGCGTGGCCAGAAGGCCCGCGCCCAGACCGCACGCGACCGCGGCGAGCAGCGTCGGGAGCCCGAACTCCGAGATGTGCTTGCCGACGAGGAACAGCGGCTCGGGGGAGAACAGGAAGTGGCGGGTGGCCATCGCCGAGGCGGCCGCGATGGCGACCGGCACCAGGCTGCGCGGCTTGAACTCGAACAGGAGCAGCTCGACCGCGAGCAGCGTGGCGGCGATCGGGGTGCCGAACGTGGCGGCCATGCCGCCGGCGGCGCCCGCGGCGAGCAGCGTCTTGCGCTCGGCGCCGGTCAGCCGGAACGCCTGCGCGATCAGCGAGCCGAACGCGCCGCCGGTCATGATGATCGGGCCCTCGGCGCCGAACGGGCCACCGGAGCCGATCGAGATGGCCGACGAGATCGGCTTCAGGATGGCGACCTTCGGCTCGACGCGGCTGCCGTTGAGCATGATCGACTCGAGCGCCTCGGGGATGCCGTGGCCACGGATCTTTTCGGAGCCGAACCGGGCCATGAAGCCGACGATGATGCCGCCGATCACCGGGACCACGATCACCCACCAGCCGAGCTGGTGGTGGGTCGGTGAAGCGTCGCCGATCGACCAGGTCTGGAAGAAGAACAGGTTCGTGAAGCCGGCGATGAGCTTCAGCAGCGCGAGCGCGACATACCCGGAGACCACGCCGATGCAGGCGGCGATCAACGCGAGCGGGATGACACGCTTGGTGGTGCTGAAGTCCCCGAGCACGTCCCACGGGCCGCCCGGCGTATGATTGTGATGACTACTCACGGTCAACCTACCAGTCTCTTCAAGGCTTCCAGTAACGCCGGCGCTGTCTTCGCGAGCTCGCCACGATGCGACAGCGAGAGCCGATCGAGCATCGCGAGACCGCGCTGCGTGATCCGGACCAGCACGACGCGCTTGTCGTGGGCGTCGGCCTCGCGGCGGACCAGATCGATCGCCTCGAGCCGATCGATCATCTCGACCAGCGTGTGATGCTTGACCACCAGCCGCTCCGCGAGGGTGCCGATGGTCGGACGCAGCTCGTCGGGCAGACCGCGCACCGCGAGCAGCAGCTGGTGCTGGCGCGGTTCGAGGCCCACCGTGCGCGCCTGCTCGTCGGAGAATCCGATGAACGTTCGCAGGCGGTAGCGCACCTCTGCGAGGGCCTTGTACTCGCGATCGGAGAGGGTATGAGACGCCACCGCGGCGATATATCGCCTCAAGATATATTTGTCACGCAGGGTCGACGGCGATATTCCCGCAGGCGATCGCACCCGAGACGCACGGGGCGCCGGGTGCAAGACCGCGATTTTCCGAGCGAGCTAGCGGAAGACGGCCTGGTCGGCGCCGAGCGCGGAGTAGAACGTCGGGACCTTGCCGCTGGCGGCGAAGCTGCCGTCCTTGTGCTGGAACACGACCTCGGTCTCGAAGTGGGTGTCCGACACCCCGGTGACCTCTTCGATCGAGTGCACGCGCAGCGCGCCGTCGGCGGCGCGGCCGACCTGGACGACGATCTCGAACGCGGTCGCGACCAGCTCGCGGATCGCGGCATCGGAGCCGACGGCCTGGGTCGCGCGGGCGAGCGTCGCGATCCGGTTCAGTACGGGGGTCGCGCCCTCGCCCGTCACCGCGACGACCGCACCGTCGACCGACGAGCTCAGCGCCTGGACGAGCGCCATCGCCTCGCGGCCATGCACCTCGCCGACGACGAGGCGATCCGGCAACAGCCGCAGGGCCGTATCGAGCAGGCCCGCGAGATCGATCGCGCCGCCCTTGCCGGTCGCCGGCCGTGTCTCGAGCTGGATCCACTCGTCGCGGCCGATCGACAGCTCGGCGACGTCCTCGATCGAGACGACCCGCTCGCCCGCCGGGGACGCGGCAGCCAGCGCACCGACGAGCGCGGTCTTGCCCGAGCCCGGCCCGCCGCAGACGAGGATGTTGCGGCGCGCGTTGATGCAGGTCGTGAGGAAATCCGCCATGCCGCTCGACAGCGTGCCCTGCGAGACGAGATCGGCGAGCGACGGCGACGTCGCGGCCGGCTTCTTGAGCACCAGGCACGCGCCGCGCGCCGCGACCGGCGACACCGCGGCCGTGAGCCGCGTGCCGTCGCGCATCCGCATATCGACGACCGGGCGGGCCTCGTCGATCGTCGCGCCGGCCTCGTGGACCAGCCGCTTGACGACGCGCTCGAACACCTCGTCGGACGAGAAGGCCTTGCCCGAGCCGCGGAGCTGCCCGTTCTTGCCGACGACGACGCGGTCGCGCCGGTCGATCAGGATCTCGTCGATGCCCTCGTCCGCGAACAGATCCTCGAGCGGTCCGAGTGCGAGCGCCTCGTTGAGCGTCTCCTTGATCAGCGCATCCTGATCGATGTACTTCGGCAGCTCGCCGCTGGTCTCGAGCATCTCGACGAGGTGAATCGTCTCGCGCTCGGCCTTCTGCCACAGCTCCTCCTCGTGGAGGCGCTCGATCGGCACCTTCTCGAGATCGAGCTTCGCGCGCAGACGCTCGAGGATGTTCGACTGGAGGTCGAGCATCTTGACGATCTTGGGATCGAGCGGCTCGAGCGCGACGCCGCGCTTGGCGACCGGCGACACCGTGCGGCTGACCTTCCGGGCGCCTCCGCCGGGCAGCGAACGACCGCGGCTCTGATCCTTGAGCGCCACGACCGGCGCGGGCGCGGCGGAGGGACCGGGCGCGATCGCGGCCGGGGCCGCCGTCGGCGCGACCATCGGCGGCGCGAGCGGGGGTGCCAGCGGCGCGGGAGCGGGCGGCGGGAAGTGCGGCTCCGGCGCCATCACCGGCGGCGGTGCGGCCGGTGTCGACAGCGGCGAGGCGCTCATCGGTGCGATCGGCGGCGGCATCGTGCCCCCGGGTCGAAGGCCGGGTGGGCGGCCGAGGCCGGACGGTGGCGGAGCGACCGGCGGCATATCGCGGGGCTCGCGGGGCTCGCGGGGCTCGCGCGGTTGCGGCGGTTCGCGCGGCGGTCCGCCGAGCGCGCCCGGAGGACGCGGCGGCCCGCCCATCGGACGTGGCGACGGCATCGGCGACGGTGCGGCACTCACCTGGGGCATGTCGCGATCGAGGCGTTCGGGGGCGCCCATACCGCCCCCCATGCCGCCACCCATCCCGCCGAGTTCCGGTGGGGCGGGCGGCGCGACCGGTGC
>DAIRFU010000920.1:0-1936 GCA_036794935.1 Kofleriaceae bacterium
GCGCGACACGGCCTGGACCTTGCGCCGGCGGAGCCGGGTGGCTTCCTTGAGCCGGCGCTCGGTGCGCTCGATCATCTGGACCTGGCTGTGCTTGGCGTTCAGGCCCGTGCGCTGGGTGTAGCTGCCGTCGGCCAGCATGTCCCAGGCGCCGCGCTGGTCCGAGAGCTGGGTATCGAGGATGAAGCGCAGCTCGGACTGCAGGCGCGGATCCTCGATCGGGCACAGCACCTCGACGCGCTTCTCGAGGTTGCGCTGCATCGCATCCGCCGAGCCGAGGTAGTACTCGGCGCGCCCGCCGTTGTGGAAGTAGTAGATGCGCGCGTGCTCGAGGAAGCGACCGATCACGCTGACGACCTTGATCGAGCTCGACACGCCATCGAGTCCGGGGCGCAGCCGGCAGGTGTCGCGCACGACGAGATCGATCGTGACGCCGCGCTGGGACGCGCGATAGAGCGCGCGCACGATGTCGATGTCCTCGAGCGCGTTGAGCTTCCACTGGATGTGGCCGCGCTCGCCCTGGCCGACCAGCGCGATCTCGCGCTCGATCTTCTCGAGCAGCGCGCTCTTGAGCTGCTTGGGCGCGACGAGCAGCTTCTGGTACTTGCGCCGCGGCTTGTAGCCGGTCGTCAAATAATTGAACAGCTCGGTGAGATCGCGCCCGATCGCCTCGTCGCACGTGAACAGGCCGAGGTCGCTGTAGAGCCGCGCGGTGCCGGCGTGATAGTTGCCGGTCGCGACGTGCGCGTAGCGCCGCAGCCCATCGTAGTCGTGCCGGACCACGAGCGAGATCTTGGTGTGGGTCTTGAGGCCGACGACGCCGTAGGTGACGTGGATGCCGGCGCGCTCCATGCGCGTCGCCCACTTGATGTTCGCCTCCTCGTCGAAGCGCGCCTTGAGCTCGAGCACGACCGCGACCTGCTTGCCATTCTGCGACGCGCGCACGAGGTGCTTGATCACCGCGCTGTCCTTCGACGTGCGGTACAGCGTGGTCTTGATCGCGCGCACCTTCGGATCGTCGGCGGCCTCGCGGAAGAACCGCTCGACGCTCGCCTGGAACGACTCGTACGGGTGGTGCACCATCATGTGCTTCGCGTCGCGGATCGCGTGGAAGATGTTGCCGTCGCTGATGAAGTCGACCGGCTGCGCCGGCGCGTGCGGGGCATCGCGCAGCTCGGGGATGTCGAGCGTCGCGATCTCCATCAGGTCGCGCTGGCCGAGCATGCCGTCCGCCTCGAACACGTCCTGGCCCTCGTCGAGGCCGAGCTCGGCGGCGAGCCGGCCGCGCAGGTGCGGCTCCATGAACTTGTCGACCTGCAGGCGCACGACCGGCGCGAACTTGCGCTTGCGCAGCTCGATCTCGATCATCTCGAGCAGATCATCGGCCTCTTCTTCGTCGCGCTCGGCGATCGCGTTGCGCGTGACGCGGAACATCGCGCACGCCTCGATCTCCATGCCGGGGAACAGCAGGTCCAGGTTGTTCGCCATCACGTCGGCGAGATCGACGAACGTGCGCGACGTGCCGAGCCGGACGAACCGCGCCATGCCGCCGCCGGTCGGGACCTTGACGCGCGCGAGCAGCGGCTCGGCATCGTGCTCGTAGCGGAGCGACACGAGCAGGTTGAGCGACATGTTCGAGACGAACGGAAACGGATGCGCCGGATCCATCGCCTGCGGCGTGACGAGCGGGAAGATGTTCTTCAGGTAGTACTCGCGGATCCACGCCTGCTGCTGCGGATCCAGCTCCTTGTAGGACGGCAGCCACACGCCGACGTTCTTGAGCTCGGTCTTCACCTTGTCGACGATGACGACCTTGCGCGCCTCGAGCTTCGTGATGAGATCGAGGCAATCCGAGATCTGCCGGGCCGGCGTGCGACCGTCGTGCGTGACCGAGTGGAGCTGCGCGCCGACCTGCTGCTTGAGGCAGCCGATGCGCTTC
>DAIRFU010000389.1:0-6829 GCA_036794935.1 Kofleriaceae bacterium
CGGCGGCCTTCGCCGCGCGCGCGACCGACACTGCCATCAGGTCGGACATCCCGTAGGCCGCTTGGACGCCGCCCTTGCCGCGGTACTTGGCGAACAGCTGTGAGGCTATCTGCCCTGCCTTGACGGGATCCCACTGGCCGTCCTGGACCTCGACGATCTTCATTCCTGGCGTCGTCGCCAGCTGCTTGCGGAAGCTGCGCTCGCGGAAGACCAGTCAGCGCGCCCAAGATCGCGTCGAAGCGAAACTCCAGTCGGAAGTGTCCGATGAAGTCGAGCACGAGGCATGTCGCCTTGCCCTTATGGAGCCGAAGGCCGCGCCCGAGCTGCTGGAGGAAAATTGTCGCGCTCTCGGTGGGACGCAGCAGCAAGAGCGTGTCGACAAATGGCAGGTCGACCCCCTCGTTGTAGAGGTCGCACGTGAAGATCGCGCTCACTTCTCCGCGTTCGAGCTTTCGGCGAGCCTCGTGACGCGTCTCTCGGTCGGCATCACCGTCGAGCGCAACGGCTGGCACACCCCGTTGTGTGAACCAGCCGGCCATGAAGCGCGCGTGTGCGACGCTCACGCAAAACCCCAGAGCCTTCACCGTCTTCAGGTCAACGACCCGCGATCGCAGTTGCTCCAGCACGAGGTCTGCGCGGGCATGGTTGCCGGTGTAGAGCCGATCGAGGTCGTCCCGATCGTAACCGGCGCCGCGGCTCCAGCGAATCGTCGACATGTCGTGCTCGCTGACGCCGTCATGGAGGCCGTAGTACTCGAAGGGTGCGAGGAGTTGCTTCTCGAGCGCGTGCCAGAGGCGCAGCTCGGCACCGACATGGCCATCGAAGTCGCCGAGGAGTGACTTCCCGTCGGTGCGCTCCGGCGTCGCGGTCAAGCCGACGAGCACCGACGGGCGCAGGTTCGCGACAATTGCCTGATAGGAAGCTGCAGGCGCGTGATGGCATTCGTCGATGACGACGTGATCCCAGTAGTCGGCCCCGAGCCGCTCCACCAGGTCGCGTGATCGGAAGCTCTGAATGGTCGCGAACAGGTGTTCATGATCGCGCGGGTCGTCCTTACCCGTCAGCAGTGCACCAAAGTCTCCCGAGCGCAGGACGTGACGGAATGTCGACTGTGCCTGCTCGAGAAGCTCCGTCCGATGTGCGAGGAAAAGCAGGCGGGGACGGAGGCCTGCCGCAGCGGCTCGGCGTGCGTAGTCGAATGCCGCGATCATCGTCTTGCCGGTGCCCGTGGCGGCGACGACGAGGTTGCGATGGCGATGGTGCACCTCACGCTCGGCAGTTAGCTTCTCCAGGATCGCTTCCTGATAGTCGTAGGGCTCGAGCGTGAAGAACGCGCCGACGGCGATCTCCTTCGTGCCCTTCGCTACGTCCAACGCGCCGCGGAGGCGCGACACGTCGTCGGGCACATCATGACGAAACGGCTCGAATTCTCGATCGCACCACAGCGTATCGAACGCACCCGAGAACTTTCGCAGCACGTGCGGCAGATCGCCGCTCGAGACCTTCACCATCCATTCGAGTCCTGCGGTGAGCGCAGGCGAAGACAGGTTCGCCGATCCGACATAGGCCGTGGAGAGGCCCGTCGCGCGATGGAAGTACCACGCCTTTGCGTGGAGACGGGTCCGTCGACCATCGTATGAGACCCTCACCTCGACGCCAGGCAATCGCGCGAGCTCTTCGACGGCAGCGGCCTCGGTCGCGCCAATATACGTTGTCGTTATCAAGCGCAGCACCGGAGGTCCACCGGCGCGATACCGGCGGCAGAGTCTGTCGAACGCGTCACGCAGCTGCCGAACGCCGCCCTTGGTGACGAAGCTGACCAGGGCATCGACGCGATCGGCCGTTTCGATCTCGCAGGCCAGCTCGTGGCCGATGCGCGGCTCCCCGTGACCTAGCGTGAGCAGCGTGGAAGCAGACAGCGGCAGCTCGGGGCGCGCGGGAACGGTATCGGCATAGATCGCGCGCAGCTCGTGTGCGGGGTCGGCAACCGCTTGTTCCGCATCGACCAGTTCGGCGTCGGCAAGCAGCCGCACGATCCGGTTCGCAATGTCGAGCTGACGCGCGACCTTCTCATCCCCCGAGCCGCCGATATCAGCGAGCGCCCGCTCGAGCTCGCCCGCGACGAAGCGGGCCAGTATCGAGTGTGAATCGGCCGCACGTATCGTGGCCATATCCACGATGCGACGTGACCGGACGCCCTCGGCGGCTCGCGCGAGCTGCCGGGTCACCAGATCCTCGTACACGCCGTCGACCAGATCACGAGCAGCCACGATGAACACCATCTTGGCACACGGGCTGCCCCTGTGAACGCCAGCGTCCAGGCCGTCTGCCTGCACGTCGCCTTCGCCCTTCAGGCAGGTGCATCATCGAAACGGAGCAGTCCGTGCTGCTTCCAGCCCGTGGTGAGCAACCACACGGTGGGCGGCTTCGTTGGCGAAGGTGTCCCGACGAGATCCTCGATCATCCAGGCATGGCGTGAGAACGGTTGCGCCCAGCCGGTGAACCACGGAGCGCTGGAGTACGGATCGACCCAGTACTTGCTGAAACGCTTCTCCGCGCCGTGGTGCTTGCGGTTGAGCAGTACGTAGCGAAGTGTGTTGAAGACCTGGCGTGGCGTGCGCAACGCACGCGCGTGATAGCGATGGGCGAACAGCTTCCCCGTCCGTCTCAACATCGCGTTGAGGCGCTTGACCAGCCGCACGGCGAATCCCTGCATGCCGCGCGCGACCGCGTGCGTGCTCGCCGCCTCGACGATCAGGTGCAGGTGATTGTCGAGCACGTTGAACTCGTTGATACGAAAATCGTCCTTGTGCGACGCCGCGATCACCTTGCGGATGCCCTTCATCAGATCGTCGCGCGCGAGCGAGGGCGCGCCCTCGACGAGGCGAAGCGTGACGTGCTCGGGGTGGTACGAGCGGTGCTCGGGTCGGGTGGAATGCGAGATCGCGCCGGGCTTCTTCTTGCGTCCGGCATGACGGCGCCAGCCTCCGCGGCCGGTCTCCTTACGTGCGTCCGCGAGGTCGAGCTGGAGATGCGTCTTGCGAGCGCGGGTCCGAACCATGGAGCGTTGGTAGCACGCCGGTCTGACAACGATTCTGGTGCGCTCGGCGGTTTCTACGCGGCGCATTGATTTTCGCACTGATGGTGCTGACGGCGCGGGACCGGTCGAATCGCCCACGCATCGCGATCAGCGACTCGTAGCGGCGGCGGCGGGGTTCGTGCCGCACCACAGCGCCATGTTCCGCTCGTCGAAACAGGTGAACGTCGACGAGGTGCATACGCGCGAGCGCGAGCGGCTGGTCGGGAGTCACGCGATCCGCGCCATCCCCGGCCCGCGCCGGTGTCAGGTTGTGATCGGCGCGTGGAGATGATTTTCGTACTGATGGTGCTGACGGCGCGGGACCGATCGAATCGCCCACGCATCGCGATCAGCAGCTCGTAGCGGTCGCAGCGGGGTTCGTGCCACACCACAGCGCCATGTTCCCCTCCTCGTGGCGCAGGTGAACGTCGACGAGGCCCGCTCGCTCCAGCGCCAGTGGCTGGCCGGCACGGGCCGGTGCCAGCGCCGGCAGGCTCGTGTCGGCAGTGAGGTAGTGATCGGCGTAGAGCAGCACGCCACCGGGGCCGAGCACCGTACATGCGCGTTCGAGCAGCGGCACCAGGTGGCGCTTGTGCCGCGTCTCGTGTGCGGCTTGCAACGTGACGACCGCATCGAACGTGCCGAGGTCATCGGCCCACACGGGCTCGCGAAAGTCGCGCGTCACGAACGTCACGCGGCTCGCGAGCTCACCGAGATGCTCGGTGGCGATCTCGTGCATGGCGGGCGAGAAGTCGAGTGCCGCATACGTGTGCACGTCGCAGTAGGTGAGGATCTCGCGAGCGAGCTGCCCCGGACCCGAGCCGAGCTCGAGGATGCGGAGCTTCGGGCGCGATGCGAGCGCGGCACAGAACGCGGCGAAGAGCGCGGCCGATAGGGACGCTTGATCCGCGTCTCCTCGATCCAGGTGTGCGCCGTGGCGGGGTCGCGAAAATCGACCCGGATCGGCAGGTCATCCTCCTCGTCGCTCGTCATGTCACCACCGTTCTACCTCGTGACGAGTGACCTCACTCGGACTCGAGCCAGCGCGCCGGCACGACGAGCGATGCGGTCTGCTTCGTCGCCGGCGTGACCTTCACGTGCGTGCACTTGAACTTCGTCGCGCTCCCAGGCATGCGCGGACCGAGGATCAGGCAGAGCGTGTGGACGCCGGGGCGCATGCCGTCGATCGCCGCCGCTCCGGCGGTGACGCCGCGCAGATAGATCGGCAGCACCTGATCCGAGAACGGCATGTGCGTACCATCGCGCAGCTCGTCGACGGTTTGCGGATCGATCGCGGCCTGGACCGCCATGAGCTGCGCACCGGGTAGCGGCGTGCCCTTGTCGGTCTTCACCGAGACCGCGAGGGTGATCGGGCCCGGCGTCGCGTCGATCTCGATCTTCGTCTTCGCGCCGGCGGTGACGTCGGCGCGACGCATGTACATGTTCTTCGGCCGGCCGCCGCCGCCGCCGACCATCGGAGAGACGACGTACGGACCCGGCGCGAGCGCGTCGAGCACGAACGTACCGTCGGGACCGGTCGTCACGAAGAAGTTCTGCGCGACCGCCCCGATCGGGTTCGCGATCACGACCGTGTCGGCGAGTGGCGCGCCACCAGACGTCACCTTGCCCTCGAGACTCGACGTCGCCGCGAGGACGAGATCGATCGTCGCACTGTCGGGACTCGCGGGCAGGCGAATGCTCGCGCTGCGGCCGGCGCCCTTCTTGCCGGCGACGGCGGTCAGCGACCCGGGCGGGAATCCGGCGAGCACGAAGTGTCCGTTCTCGTCGGTCTCGGTGTCCTTCGCCGCGATGCTGTCGCTCTTCATGTAGAGCTCGGCGCCGCCGCCGGTGAGCAGCGCGCCCGCGACGACCGTGGCCTTCGCGACCGGCGCACCGTGCTCGTCGAGGACGCGCCCCGAGATCGAGCGTCCCTGGTTGACCGTGATCGTGCCGAGGTCGGTGTCCTTGCCTTCTTCGATGGTCGCCGGCTTGCTCGTCGTCACGAAGCCGGGACCGCTGATCGTGAGCGGATAGGTACCGGCGGCCGCGGGCAGGATGAACGAGCCGTCCTTGGTCGCGAACGCCAGCGGGTTCGTCCCGCCGAGTGCGGCGGAGAACGCGAGCGGTGGCTTGCCATCGGGCAGCTGCACCTTGCCGACAGCGCGACCCTCGGCCGGCACCACGATCTCGATCGCGCCGCCGTCCGGTTTCGTGACCACGCCGTCGGAGAGCCACAGCGCGGCCTCGCTCGCGCCGGGGCGCGCCGCGCGCACGCGATACGACCCATCGGGAAGTCCCGCGAACCGGAACGCACCTCCCTGATCGGTGACGGTCTCCTGCACGCCGCGCACGTCCCATGCAGTGCGATCGGCCCTGCCGCCGCTCCATTCGGGCAGCGCGATGACCTGGGCGTCACCGATCGGGTGTCCGCGCTTGTCGATGACCGTACCCGCGATCGCGCCGGTGGCATCGAGCACGAGCGTGACCTCGCCGTCCTTCGTGGCGGCGAGATCGACCGGCACGATCGCCGACGCGCCCGTGTCGTGCCAGGCGACGACATCGAACGAGCGCTGCGCGAGCCCGCCGATCGCGAACGTGCCGGCGTCGTCGGTGAATGCCTGGCGGCGCGCGCGCCACGGCACGAACCCGCGCACGACCACGCTCACGTCTGCACCGGCGACCGGCTTGCCCGTCGTGTCCTGCACCGTGCCACGGACGACGGCTCCCCTCGTCAGCACGAGGTCGACGCCACCGCGCACGTGCTCGCCATCGACCGTGATCGGCACGCTCGTCGCGGGCGCGTAGTCTCCCGCCACCGCCGTGACGCGCCACGTCCCCGCCGAGAGCGTATCGATCGAGAACGTACCATCGGCCGCGGTGAGCACGCCATCGCGGCGTGGATCGACCACGGGCAGCGGCTCGGATGCCGACATCGCCACGACGCGCGCCCTCGCGATCGGCTTGCCCTTCTCGTCGACCACACGACCAGAGAGCGCTGCGCCCCGCGCGAGCGACACGCTGGCGTGGTCGATGGCATTCCCATCGCCCGATGCGCGGAACATCATCGCCGCCGGTGCAAATCCCTTCGCGCGTACCGCGAGCGGCGCGTCGATCGCACCGACACCGATCAGCCGCGCGACACCTTCGGCATTCGTGGTCGCTCTCCACGTCAGCGCCGAGCGAAGCTCGACGTTCGCGCCACCGATCGGCGCGCCACCCTGCCGCTCGGTGACGGTGACCTCGACGGTGCCGCCCTCGCGCATCCGCAAGGTGACCGGCTCGGGGTTGTCGCCGAGTCGCAGCCGCGCCGGGCCGGCATAACGATCGCCCGCGGTCGCCTCGATCCGGTAGTCGCGACGAAGCAAGCCTTCGAACACGAAGCCGCCATCGGCGTCGGTCTCGACGACCGTGGCTGGATTCGTATCGATGGCGACGAAGGCGTGCGCTACCGGATCGTCATGCTCGTCGATCACCTGACCTTCGAGGCGCAACGAGCCCTGCGGATCGTCGTCGTGGATCGTCGGCAGCGCGCGCGCACTCTGCGTCCTCATCGCCGGTTCGCGCACCTTCGGCGGGATCGTCGCCGCCGCCGCGGGCTGCGTTGTGGTGCTTGCTTGATTCGGGCGCTCGCCACCCCAGATGCCCGCGAACCTCGTGCCGGCGACGACGAGCACTGCGAGCACGACAGCGATCAATACTTTCTTCACGAGTAGTCCTCCTGCGATCACCGCGGCCTTGTGCGGCAGCGCG
>DAIRFU010000390.1:0-6820 GCA_036794935.1 Kofleriaceae bacterium
GCTCGAGCTCGATGGCGTCACGCTCGTCGTCTCGCCGCTGATCGCGCTGATGAAGGATCAGCACGACAAGCTCGCCGAGCTCGATATCGAGGTGCTGCGCCTGGACTCGACGCTGTCTCCGCGCGACGAGGCGACCGCGCTCGCCCGGCTCTCCGAGAACCGGCCGTGCATCGCGTACGTCACGCCCGAGCGCCTCGGCGAGCCGCGCTTCCGCGATCGCCTCGCGTCGGTCAACGTCGCGCTGTTCGTCGTCGACGAGGCGCACTGCATCTCGCAGTGGGGGCATGACTTCCGGCCCGCGTACCTGGGGCTCGGCGAGGCGGTGCGCGCGCTCAACAAGCCGCCCGTGCTCGCGCTCACCGCGACCGCGCCGCCCAAGGTCAAGGACGACATCCTCGCGCAGCTCCGGCTATCGGAGGGGCCGGCCGAAGCGTCGGTGATCGACATCGGCCTCGATCGGCCGAACCTGCGCTACCACGTGATCAAGGCGTCGAGCGAGCGCAAGAAGCAGGCGCTGCTGCTCCGGCTCATCGAGAAGCAGAAGGGCTGCGGCATCATCTATGCCGCGACCGTGAAGACCGTCGATGCGCTCGCCGACTTCTTGTGGTCGCAGGGCGTCGAGTGCGGGCGCTATCACGGCCGCATGCGCGCCAAGGATCGCGAGCGCGTCCAGAGCGCGTTCATGGAGGACAGCCAGCCGCGGCTGATGGTGGCGACGAACGCGTTCGGTCTCGGCGTCGACAAGCAGGACCTCCGGTTCGTCATCCACTACAACTTCCCGGGCTCGCTCGAGAGCTATTACCAGGAGGCCGGCCGCGCCGGCCGCGACGGGGCGCCCGCCGACTGCGTGCTGCTGTATCAGCCGGAGGACAAGCGGATCCAGAGCTTCTTCCTCGGCGGCCGGTACCCGACGCCGGAGCAGACCCGCGCGGTCGCCGAGGCGCTCGTCCACGTCACCGGCGGCAACGTCGCGCTGCCCGAAACCGACGATCACGATCCGGTGTTCGTGTCCGTCAAGGACATCGCCGAGCGCGCCGAGGCACCGGCGAAGAAGGCGCGCGTCGTGCTGTCGTTCCTCAAGGAGGTCGGCTTCGCCGCCGAGGCGCCGGGCGCCCGGTTCGCGCCACTCGCGACCGAGCCGCCGAGCCTCGAGGATCTCGCGCGGGCGGCGAGCCGCTACGAGCAGAAGCGGGCCCAGGATCGCGCCCGCCTCGCCGCGATGCTGCGCTACTCGCAGTCGCATCTCTGCCGGACGCGCCTGCTCGTCACGTACTTCGGCTACCTCGACGCGCCTGCCTGCGGCACGTGCGACAACTGCCTGCGCGCGTCGCGCGAGGCACCGCCGCCCCAGCGCGACGCCGAGACCCACGCGAACGAGCTCACCGCCCGCCGCGGCGGCGATCCGGTGACGCGCAAGGAGCTGCTCGAGGAGGCGATGCGCCGCCGCCACACGGCGGGCCGAGGCCGTGCGCTCAAGATCGAGCGCGTCAAGCGGCCGGTGTTCGGTCCGCTCGAGAAGGGCGACATCGTGCGCCACGCGACGTGGGGCGAGGGCGAGGTCGTGCGCGTGGTCGGCGACTCGATCTACACGTTCTTCCCGGTGCACGGCGAGAAGCTGCTCAAGGCGCACTTCCTCGAGAAGATCAGCGCCTGAAGAGCGCGCGGCCGTAGGCCAGGCCGATCCCCATCGCGACCGCCGAGCCGGTGAGGATCGCGAGCTTCGCGGTCGCGAGCAGCGGCCCGCTTGGAAACGCGAGCTGGGCGATGAACAGCGACATCGTGAACCCGATGCCGCCGACGGTACCGACCAGCACGATGCTCTTCGCCGTCAGCTCCGCGGAGCGCGTCGTGCCGAGCCGGAACGACGCGACGGCCGCCGCGGTGATGCCGAGCGGCTTGCCGATGACGAGGCCGACGACGACGCCGAGGAACAGCCACAGGCCGTCGCCGGACAGCGACGCGCCGTCGAGCGACACGCCCGCGTTCGCGAACGCGAAGCCCGGCATGACGAGGAACGACACCCACGGGTGCAGCGCGTGGATCAACCGCTCGGCCGGCGAGATCGCCTCGCGCCGCGCACGCTCGATCTCGTCGAGGCGACCGAGCAGATCGGGTCGCTCGGCATCGAGCAGACCATCGAGCTGCGACTGGGTCGCCGCCTGAAAGCCGGCCGGTCCGAACCACGGCCGCACCGGCGCGAGCAAGCCCAGGATCACGCCGGCGAGCGTCGGGTGAACGCCAGCCGCGTACAGCCCGAACCAGACCGCGATGCCGGGGAAGAGATACACGGCGGCCGAGCGCACGCCCGCGCTGCGCAGCAGCCACGCGCCGGCAATCCCCGCAGCGGCGACCACGAAGCCGATGATCGAGATGCCGCCGGCGAAGAACACGGCGATCACGACGATCGCGAGGATGTCGTCGATCACGGCGAGGCCGAGCAGCAGCACGCGTGACGCGGCAGGCACGCGCGAGCCGAGCAGCGTGAGCACGCCGAGCGCGAACGCGATGTCGGTCGCCATCGGGATCGCCCAGCCGCCGCTGCCCGCGCGGCCGTGGTTGAGCGCGGCGTACAAGAGCGCCGGCAGCATGACGCCGCCGAACGCCGCCGCGACCGGCAGCGCGGCCTGCCGCACGGTGGCCAGCTCGCCCTCGTACAGCTCGCGCCGGATCTCGAGCCCGACGACGAGGAAGAAGATCGTCATCAGGCCCTCGTTGACCCAGAAGTGGAGCGGCTTGTCGAGCGACCAGCTCCCGAGCTCCACGCCCACGTTCGTGTGCCACAGCGCCTCGTAGCTCGCGTGCCACGGCGAGTTCGCCCACACCAGCGCGACCACGACCGCGAGCAGGAGCAGGAGGCCGCTCGCTGCCTCGAGCGCGAAGAACCGGTAGATCGGTGCGGCGAGCGCCTGTGCTGCGCGGTGCGCAGGTGTCCAGGCTTCTGGTGGCGGCCTCACCGAGGGGGGATTCATCGTCGACTCCGACATGCTGGCGCCCCTACCAGCATGAAAACCTGCAACGGACGATCCGCTGCACCCTTGATGATGTGTCTCGCGACTAGCGTACGACGCGATCGCCGGACGACAAGCGCTGTCGCCGCATTTCGTAGAGTGCGAGCGCGGCGGCGACCGACACGTTGAACGAGCCGACCGCGCTGCGCTGCATCGGGATCAGTGCGTGGAAGTCGCAGTGCTTCGCGACAAGCGGTCGCACGCCCGTGCCCTCGGCGCCGAGCACGAGCACGAGCGGCAGGGTGCCGTCGATCTGATCGATCGGAGCTGGATCGTGCTCGGCGTGCACGGCGACGCGCCACAGCCCGAGCTCGCGGAGCTGCTCGAGTGCGCGCACCAGGTTCCCGACCTGTGCGATCGGTACGAGCTCGGAGGCGCCGGCCGACGCCTTGGCCACGACCGCGGTGACCTGCGCCGCGCGATGCTCCGGGATGATCACGCCGTGGGCGCCCAGCAGGTACGCCGAGCGCAGGATCGCGCCGAGGTTGCGCGGATCCTCGACGCCGTCGAGCGCGACGAGCAGCGCCGGCTCGTCGGCACCGGAGTGGAGGAGGCCGGACTTGCTCCGGCCTCCGGGGTCGACCATGTCGTCGATGTCGGCGTAGCCGAACGCGCCGAGCCACGCGATCACGCCCTGGTGACGCGCGCCCTCGCCCGCTGCACCGTCCAGCGTCTGGCGATCGCGATCCTCGACGGGAATCTGCGCGGCGCGCGCGAGCTGGACGATCTGCGCGACCGGATCGCCGGACGTCTTTCCCGCGCGCTGCGGGTCGACCCACAGCACCTTCACCGACTGCGGGCGGCGCGCGACGACCTCGCGCACCGGGCCGATGCCGTAGACGCTGCGCTCACCAGGTCCGCTGCGCACGGCCCCGCCACCGCCCTGCCCGTGCCGGCCGCGGCTCATGACTGCCCGGCGAGGTCGTTGACGATCGCGCGCGCTGCCGCCGCCGGATCGGGCGCGTCGCGCAGGGGGCGGCCGACGACGACCAGATCCGAGCCGGCCTGCCGCGCCTGCGCGGGCGTCATCACGCGCTTCTGGTCGCCGGCCGCGCTGCCCGCCGGCCGCACGCCCGGCGTGACGACGAGGAAGTCTGCCGGCACGCGCGCGCGCAGGCTCGCGACCTCGTGTGGCGACGCGACGACCCCGTGGCAGCCCGCGCCTCGGGCGAGCTCGGCGCGGCGCAGGACCAGCTCGCTGACCGGACCGCGCGCACCGACGTCGGCGAGGTCGGCCTCGTCGAGCGACGTCAGCACGGTGACCGCGAGCACGCGCATATCGCCGGCGTGCGCGACCGCCGCCTCGAGCATCGCGCGACCGCCGCCGGCATGCACCGTGAGCAGTCCGGCGCCGAGCGACGCGACCTTGGCAGCCGCGCGCGCGACCGTCTCGGGGATGTCGTGGAGCTTGAGATCGAGCATCACGCGGAGACCGCGCGCGGTGTAATCGCGGACGATGGCCGGGCCCTCGGCGCAGAACAGCTCGAGCCCGATCTTGACCCAGCTCGGCACGCCGGCGAGCTGCGCGACGAGCGCGTCGGCCTGGTCACGGGTGGGTGTATCGAGCGCTGCGATGAGCCGGTTGCCGACGGAGAACGCCACGCCGGCTGCTTACCACAACGGGGCGCTACTTCGCGACGCGGATCGCGAACACGCCCGGCGCCTCCTCGACGACGGTGTAGAGCATGCCGGGATCGGCGCGCCGGTGACCGGCATCGAACCGGATCGCGCCGGTCACGCCTTGCAGCTGGCCGCTCGCGATCGCGGCGGCGAGCCCCGCGCGGCCATTGCCACCGGCCGCGGCGGCGAGCTGCGCGGCATCGTAGGCGTACGCCTCGGTCGCCTCGGGCACGTGGCCGTACGCCGCGACGAAGCGATCGACGAACGGCTTCTCGACCGGGTTCGCGTCGTCGGCATAGAAGCCGGGCGCGAACAGCGCGCCGACGGAGTGACGGCCGGCATCGCGCAGGTAGCGCGCGTCGAGGCCCTCGGCGGTGGAGAGCAGCAGGACGGGCCGGCCGTTCTTCAGCTTCTTCGGCCACGGCCGGGCGGTCGGGATGTTGCCGGCGACCGCGAGTGCCGGCGCGATCAGGCCGAGCCGGCGGGCCTCGTCGGCGACGAACACGGCGTCCCAGCCGTGCTTGAGCGCGGACGCCTGCTTCGTGAACGACTTCGTGCCGTCGGGATAGCTGACGGTGGTGACGACGCTGCCGCCACCCTGCCGGACCGCCTCGGAGAACGCCGCCGAGATGCCTCGGCCGTACGCGGTCTCGGGCGCGAGGATGGCGAACGTCTTGACGCCGCTCGCGAGGGCGCGCTGGGCGAGCGAGCGCGCGCGCTGCTCCGGCGAGTGGCGGATGTGGAACGTGAACCGTCCAGTCGCGCGCTGCTCGGCGGTGGTGGCGAGCGAGATCATCGGCACGCCGAGGCTCTCGGCGCGCGCACTCGCGGCATCGACCGACGCGTTCTCGATCGGACCGACGATCGCGATCACGTTCTCGCGGGCGAGCGCGTCGACCGCCTGCGCCGATGCCGTCTTGTCGACCGCGGCGCGGGTCTCGATGGCGACGACGCCCTTGCCGTCGGGCGCACCGGCGGCGAGGCCAAACCCGGCGACCGCCGACTCGGCGATGCGGTTCGTCCTCGCGCTGCCGAGCCCGACGATCGCGCCGAGCAGACCCGGGTTGCCGCCGCTGCTCTGCGCGGAGCCGACCTCGGCCTCGGTGATCGTGCGCGGCAGCCCGACGGCGGCGCGCGGCGGGACCATGTTGTCGCGCATCTTGGCGGCGCGCTCGGTGTCACCCGCGTGCTCGTAGATCACGACGAGCCGGCTGCCGACGGCCGCGATCGCGGGGCCGCGCCGGTCCGGCAGCTGATCGAAGAGCCGCTCGAGCAGGTCGCGTTCGAGCGCGGCGACCAGCTCCTGGCAGCGCGCGACGATCAGCGCACGCTCGGCCGGGGTCACGCGCGAGAACAGCTGGTCGAACACGGGGAGCGCCTGCAGCGGGCGATCGCCGGCGGCCGTCGCGTACGCGAGCGCGGCGAGGTACTCGGTGCGCTCGTCGTCGTTCTCGATCGCGGGCTCGGCGCGCGCGAGCAGCTTGCGCGCCGTGGCGCTATCGCCCTCGTAGTTCTTCGTGATGCCGAGGAACAGCTCGGCGCGCGCGGACAGGCCCGGGTTGACGTTCGCGGCGAGCAGCCTGGAGAGCTGCGCGTCGGCATCGGCGAAGTTACGCGCCTTGACTGCTGCGATGCCGGCGTAGAGCTCGGCCCAGGGCACGATCGGATCCTCCGGGAACTCCGCGACGATCCGCTGGAACTCGCCAGCCTGACCGCCGTCGCGCAGAAACCGGCTCTTGGCCTCCAGAAAGCGCGAGCGGGCCTGCGCGTCGCCGTGCTGCGGCACGTCAGGTACCAGGGTCTTGCGGGTGTGGCGAGGACAGCCTGCCAGCACCACAATCAACGTGATGAGCGCGACCTTCACGTGATGACGATAGCAAATCGAGGTAAGCAACACCCATGCAGCGCCAAGATCGTCTCGCCGCCGATGTAGACCGCGGCTTCACCGCGCTAGAAACCGGCGAGATCGAGGAAGCAGAGGCGTGTCTCGAGCGTTGTTCCGGGATCGACCGCAAGCATGCCGATGTCGTGGCGCTCGCCGCGGCGGTGGCGGATGCGCGCGGCGATGCCGAGACCGCGATCGCCAAGTACGCGGAGCTCGCCGAGCTGCGGCCCGACGACCCGATGCCGCGGATCTGCCTCGCGCGTCTACAGCTGCACGACCAGGGCGATCCTGATGCCGCGCTCGACAC
>DAIRFU010000391.1:0-6814 GCA_036794935.1 Kofleriaceae bacterium
GAAGTGGCTGGCCCCCTCGAGCACGCGGTGGCGAAGATCGTCCCGCAATCGAAAACTCGTTCGCGCCGAAGGCGCAACAGGAGGCCAGCCGTGCAGCATGTTGCGATCGATCTCGGAGGGAAGGAATCCCAGATCTGTGTACGCGACCGGATGGAGCGCATTCTCGAAGAGCGGAAGCATCCGACGCGGACGCTGGGAGCGTATCTATCCGAGCAGCCGCCAAGTCGGGTGATCGTCGAGACCTCGGCCGAGGCGTTTGCGGTCGCGGATCTGGCGAGGCAGCACGGCCACGAGGTCCGGGTTGTCCCCGCGACGCTGGCGCGAACGCTTGGCGTGGGCACGCGGAATCAAGACGGATCGGCGCGACGCGCAGTGACTGAGCGAGGTTTCGCGCAAGGAGCGAGCGTGCGCGGTCATGGCGAGCGATCTGCAACGCACGCGACACGCTGGTGCGCGCTCGGACGCAGATGGTCAACCACGGTGAACAGCCAGCGGCGTGGCCCGTCTGGTGCTGACCGGCGCCCGCCGTCCTTCCCCGATCTCGGCGCGCCGGGTGCAGTGTCGCGCCACAGCCGCTGCTCAGCGCGCGCTCGCCAGCGCCTTCGCGAAGTACGGCGAGTATGCGGCGAGCTCGCTGACATAGTCGCGGATGTCTTCGCGCGCGGCAGCCGGCAGCTGCGCGTACGGCGTGACGTGCTCGTCGGGGACGTAGCGGAACGTGAAGTTCACGCGGCGCGTCCGGAATCCGGCGAGCTTCGGCGGCAGATCGAGCGCCTGCTTGTCATCGACGCGCTGCACGCGGTGCAGCAGGTCGTCCTTCCAGCGCGGCCCGCCGAAGATCTGCAGCGACCGATACTCGAGCCACTGCGTGCGGACGGGCGCCGCGTCGACGTGCCCGCGCCGCACGAACTGGAATCGCGCACGCTCGCCGAGCGACAGCGAGGCCACCGGGCCGGGCTCGAAGTCGCGGTGCTCGCCGACCCGCGCGGCATCGATCCGCTTGCCGGCCTCGTCGCGGCTGCCGTAGAAGTTGACGAGGCACGTATTGAGGTGCCAGCGGCGCGGCACGACGCTCGGCGGGAACCCGCCGCGCACGCGCTTCTCGATCGCGGCGACGAGCCGGGCCAGCACGGGCGGGAACGCCTCGGCCGCGACCGCGACCCCGCGCGTGCGTCGCGGGGGCTCGTAGTAACCGAGACACGCGAACTGCCAGTTGCCGAGCCAGTACACCGGGCGGAGCAGCGGGCGCTGCTGCTTGCCGGGCGGTAGCGGGCGCTTGGTCGAGTAGCGCATCTCCCAGAGCGGATGCAGCGCGCCGAGCCACGCGAGGATGTCGGCGCGCGAGCGGTCGTCGATGAAGCCGGGCTCGTAGACGTAACAGCGGTCGATCACGACGGGTTTCGGCGCACCCTAGCACGCAACTCCCGCACGCAACCGCGGCGGTGAGCGGCCGATAGGGGCGCATGCTCCTGCCCTGGCTGTTCCGTCCGCAATGCGCCGCCTGCGGCGTGCCCTGCGAAGATCCGCTGTGCCCCGCGTGCAGCGTCTCGCTCCTCGAGCTCGGCGATGCGTGCCCGCGCTGTGCGCAGCCAAAGACCGGCGCGAGCCCGTGCGGCCGCTGCGTGCGAGATCCGCTGCCGCTCGAGCGAATCGTCTGCGCGTGGCGATTTGGCGGTGCGCTCGCGAGCGCGATCCGGCGGCTGAAGTTCACCGGTGCCACGCATATCGCGCGCACGGTCGCGCCGCTGTGGGCTCCACTCCTCGCCGCCGCGGCCGCCGAGACCGATGGCGTGATCGTGCCGGTACCGCTGCACTGGCGGCGCCGGTTGCGGCGCGGCTTCGATCAAGCGTGGCTGCTCGCGCGCCACGCGTGCGCGCTCGCCGACATCGCACCGCCGGTCTCGTTACTGCGCCGAGCTCGTCACGCGCCGGCGCAGAGCACGCTCGCGGCGGCCGCGCGTGCGGGCAACGTCGCGGGCGCGTTCGCGCTGCGCGGCGATGTCGCCGGCCGCGCCGTGATCCTGATCGACGACGTCGTCACGACGGGCGCGACGATGGCGGCCGCCGCCCGCGTGCTGCGTGGCGGCGGTGCAAGCACCGTGCTCGGCATCGCGCTCGCGCGCGCCGAGTGAGGTCGTCGAGCCGAGCGCTCGCCGCCGTTCCACCGCTCCGCTATAAGGTGCGAGTGCGTAAAGCCCTCTTGATCGTGCTGCTCGCGAGCTGCGGCTCTCGCCTACCGGCTCCTCCACCCCAGGTCGCGCCCGCCGCGGTGACCAGCCCGCCGGCGAAGGAGCCCGTCTCGGCCGAGCCGGCGCTGCCCGCCGGGATCCCGGACACGCAGGCCGGCCACAAGCTCGCGTGGGTGATGCGCGCGATCGAGGCCGACGGCAAGGTCGACAAGACCGCGATCGAGGCGACCTTCGCGCCGTCGTTCCTCGCGCATGTTCCCGCCGACCAGCTGACCAAGGTGATGGCACAGCTCCACGGGCTGCAGCTCGTCGAAGCCCGGTCGGATCCGACCGGTACGAAGCTCCTCGGACACGCGACGCTCGGCGACCGCAAGCTGCGCGTGGAGCTCGCGCTCGACGAGAACTCGCAGATCGTGAGCCTGCTGTTCGCACCCGACCTCGGCGAGAAGCCGGCGAGCTGGGAGGCCGTCGAAGCCGCGCTGCGCGCGTCGGCACCGCACGTACAGCTGCTCGTCGCCGAGCTCGCCGATGGCAGGTGCAAGCCGCGGCACGCGATCGAGCCGAAGCTCGAGCTCGCGATCGGCTCGACGACCAAGCTCTACGTGCTGCTCGCCGTCGCGGATCGGATCGCCGCCGGCAAGCTGAGCTGGACGACGCCGATCGCGATCGAGGACGCGTGGAAGAGCCTGCCGTCGGGCAGGACGCAGGACGAGCCCGCCGGGACCAAGCTCACGGTTCGCGAGCTCGCGAATCGGATGATCTCGATCAGCGACAACACGGCGACCGATCACCTGCTGTACACGGTCGGCCGCAAACGCGTCGAGGCCGCGCTGCGCGCCGCGAAGCACGCCAAGCCGGGCCTCGACATCCCGTTCTTGTCGACACGCGAGCTGTTCCTGCTCAAGCTCGGCTCGACCGCCGAGCAGGTCGCCGCCTACATCGGCTCGTCACCGGCCAAGCGCCGCGCGTACCTCGACAAGACGCTCGCCGGCAAGCAGCCGACGCTGGAGGGCGCCGACCAGTGGACCACCGCGCGACACGTCGGCGAGCTGGAGTGGTTCGCGAGCTCCGAGGATCTGTGCCGGGTGATGGCGGCCCTGCACGCGCGCGCGAAGACACCGAAGCTCGCACCGCTGCTCGACGTGCTGGCGATCAATCCGGGCATCCCGATCGACAAGGCGCGGTGGCCCTACGTCGGGTTCAAGGGCGGCTCGGAGCCCGGCGTCATCAACCTGACCTGGCTGTTGCGCCGCGACGATGACAGATGGTTCGTCGTCACGCTGACCGCGAACAGCGACGACGGAGGCACGCTCGCCGATGACAAGCTGGTCGGAATCGCCGCCGGCGTCCTCGAGCTGCTCGCGAAGGAGCCGTAGCCGCAGCGACCTACTTGCGCTCGAGGATGATCAGCTCGAGTCGCTCGTTGATCTGTGCGGCGCCGCGCGTGCTCGGCGGCACGAGTGGTTTTTCGCCGCCGAACCCGGCGGTCTGTAGCCGCAGCGGATCGATGCCCCACTCGACGAGCCACTCGCGCACCGCCTTCGCGCGGCGCTCGGAGAGGGTCTTGTCCGCGGCGGCGTTGCGCGTCGGCTGGACGTGCACGGTGAGCCGGACGCGCAGGATCTCCGGGTGCGCGCGCAGGGTCGCGCCGACCTGGCCGAGCAGGCTGTGGCTCGAACGCGCGAGCCGCGCACCGTTGAACTTCACCGCCTCGAGCAGCTCGAGCCGGTCCGGACTCAGCACGACGAGCGAGTTGCCCTTGTCGGGGCAGCCGTCGTCGTCCTGGTTGCCGTTGATCGTCTCGGCCTCGCGCGGACACTTGTCGACACTGTCGAGCAGGCCATCGTGATCGTTATCGGGATCGGGGCAGCCGTCTCGGTCCTCGACACCGTCACGGTCCTCGGCCGCGAGCGGGCACCGGTCCTGCGCGTCGGGCACGCCGTCGCCGTCGTTGTCCTTGTCCGGGCAGCCGTCGGCATCCTGGAAGCGATCGGCATCCTCGGCATCGAGCGGGCACTTGTCGGCCGTGTCGGAAATGCCATCGCCGTCGTTGTCGAGATCGGGGCAGCCGTCGGCGTCGTCGAACAGGTCCTTGTCCTCGGGCTCGTTCGGGCACGCGTCGGCCTTGTCGGCGAGCCCGTCGGCATCGCGGTCCTCCTCGGGCTCGGGCGGGCGGGGCGGGTGCAGCGGCTCGAGCTCCGTGGCGCTCGGCGTGAACGAGAGCGCGAGCACGCCGCGCAGCGCCGGCGACCCCATGTCGCTCGTGATCCCGCGGCCGGCCGCGAGGCTGACGCTCGTCGTGCGCGCGATCTGGTAGCGCAGGCCGAGGAGCCCCTCGATCGGCGTGCCGAGCTCCTCGGGTCCCATCGGGGCACCGGTGGTCGGCTTTCCGCTCTGACCCGCCGGCATCAGCTCGCCGTAGATCTCACCGGCGAGCCACACGCGGTCGAACACGCGCAGCGCGAGGCCGGCGCCCCACACCGCGCCGCTGCGCTGGATCGCGCTGCCGACCTGCGCCTGCTCGCGGATCACCGCGCCTGCGTTCGCCGTCACGGTCAGCGGCCCGTGCACGAGCGAGAGCAGGAACAGCGCGCGGCCGGTCGGCTTGTCGCTACCGGCAAACTGGTCGTCGCTCGCGGTCGGCAGCGTGAGCGCGGCGCCAATGCCGTACGCGAGATCGCCGCGCGCGCCGATCTGGAGCTTACCGTGCAGCGTGAGGTCGCCGCGGGCGGTGTCGCCGGGCGAGACACCGAACATCTCGAGGCGCTGCTCCATCGTGGGCACTGCGGCACCGCTCTGCAGATAGAGCGGCATGCGCAGGCCGACCTCGAACGCGCCGAACGCGTACGCGCCGCCCAGCTCGAGCGTGGTGCGGTTCTCGACCGCGGCGTCGTCGTTCTGCGCCGTACGCAGCACGAGTGGCTTGTTCGCGTACGAGACGAGTGCGAACACGCCGAGGGAGCCGGGTTCGGCCACGCTCGCGCCTTGCAGCTGGAACGTCGCCTCGGTCGATGCCGTCGGTGTCGGATCGAACAGCGCGAGGCTGACGTTGCGCGTCTGGTCCGCGCGCGCGGGGCCGGCGGTGATGGCGCAGACCACCACCCCCAGGGCCGCGCCGCGCCGCCGCCGACCCAGCACGAGCGCGGCGATCACGAGCACCATCGCGAAGCCGCTGCCGCGTCCGCTCGAGCAGCCGCCGCCACCACCGGTGTCGACGTAGAGCCCGCGGCCGCGCAGCGTGATCGCCGGCTGCGGATCGCCGTCGAGCATGATGATCGCGCTCGCCGTGAAATCACCCTCGGCATTCGGCGTGAACACGACGTCGAACGCCTGGCTGCCGTCGGGGGCGAGCTGGACCGGCAGCGACGCGCCGATCGGCTCGACGGTGAACGCGCCGTCACCGCCCATGACCTCGATCTTGCCGATCGTGAACGGCATCGTGTCGGCACTCGCGATCGAGAGGACCTCGGTGGGCGCGACGACCGAGAGCCGCGCGGACATGCCGATGCCGACGTAGCCGAGGTCGATCTCGCCGGTACTGAGCCCGACGTTGCGCGCGACGCCATTGCCGTCGAGGTCGATCGAGACGAGCGGCATGCCGTCGTCGTTGTTCATGATCGTGAGGTGCCCGGTCGGCGCCTTGCCGGCCATCACCGGCGCGAACTTGACCTCGAAGTCGTACGTGCCACGGCCCGGAACCACGACCGGGTCCGGGTTGACGAGTGTCCAGATCGGATCGTTGGTCAGCATCACCGCGGAGATGTCGAGCGGTGCGTCGCCGTTGTTCGTGACCGTCAGCGGCCGCACGGGCGCCGTATCGCCCGGGTTCTTGTACGTGTCGGGGAACGTCGGCGCCGCGCCGACCGCGATGTGGCGATCGACGCCGTAGCCGGAGAGCTCGATCGTCACCGACGTCGGGCCGTTGAGCACGCCCGCGACGCCGCCGAAGATGATCGTCCCGGTGTCGGGCTGGTTCGCGGGCTTCTCGATCGTCGGCGTGTACGTGACCTGGATGTCGTAGCTCGCGCTCGGCTGCAGCGTGAACGGCGCCGCGGTCGCCGAGAACGTGTAGCGCGCGCCGGACTTCGACACCGACGAGAAGTCGAGCGCCGCGGCGCCGCTGTTCGTCAGCCGGACCGTGCGCGTGACGCTGACCGGCACCGCGTCGAGATCGGTCGGCCCGAAGTCGAGCACCATCGTCGTCGGATCGAGCGTGATGCCGGCCGAGATCGAGCTCGCCTTCAGCGGCACCGTCCGGTTCGGGTTCGTCGGCAAATCGCTGCTGATCGTCAGCGTGCCATCGAGCATCGCGACCCGGTTGTCCGGGTTCACCGTGACCTGGACGACGAACGTGTCGTTCACGCCTGTCGAGCTATAGGGCGATACCAGCGTCGGGCACGCGAAGGGGAGGTTGTTCTTGAGGCAGCCGGTGACCGTGAGCTCACCGGTGTGCGCGGTGCCCGGCGTGATCGAGAGGCCCGTGATCTGCAGCGGCGAGCCGGCGGTGTTGATGACGCTGACGTTCATCGTCTTCGTCAGATCGAAGCGGACGTCCCCGAAGTCGAGCGCATTCGGGTTCGAGGGCGTCGTGTCGTAGCCGGTCGTCAGCCCGTCGCCGTTCAGCG
>DAIRFU010000392.1:0-507 GCA_036794935.1 Kofleriaceae bacterium
GATCTCGAGGCCATCGATCGTGACGACCGACGGATCCGCATCGGCGAATACCGGCAGCCGCAGGATCGCGCGGCCGGGCACCCGCGTCGTACGCGTGCGGTTGGATCGGAAGACGCCGTCGGCGATCGTGCCGCCCACGACGATCGCCGCGTCACCCTCGGCGCCGAGGTAGCGCACGCTGACCGTCGGATCATCTTGCAGATCGTCGGCCTGGATCTCGACGACCGATGCGATCACCCCGGCCGCGACCATGTCAGCGCCGTGCAGCGTCAGGTTGTCGTTGCTCGAGAGTGCGATCAGCGCTCCGCCGAGCTGGTTGTCGACATCATCATCTCGACCGTCGAGGTCGTCCGCGATCGCCTTCGCGTCGTCGGTGGTGAGTGGCAGGCTGAAGCGATCGACCACGAAGCGGTGGACGGGTCCGGTGAACGGCCCCACGACGTCGTCGGCTCCTGGAGGACTCGCGCACGCGACCAGAAAGATCATCAACCATCGCATGCGTGCAGC
>DAIRFU010000392.1:517-6787 GCA_036794935.1 Kofleriaceae bacterium
GCCGGTCGGACCTCCGACGATCGGACGCTGGCGGCAGAGTGCGGCGATCAGGGGCAGCCGAGTGCCGGCAGCTTCGCGGTCTGCTCGATGCACTCCTTCGCGGTCTTGCGGATGCTCGTGTAGGACTGCTGGATGAGGTCGGGTCCGGAGTCCGGGCTCGCCGCCACCTCGAGGCCGATGCGCACCGCCTCGGGTAGCGCGCTGGCGAGCTTGCAGGGCTCGGCGGCGGCGGGGACCGTCGCGGCGCACGCGCACACGTGCTCGACGTACTGCTTGCACGCGTCCTGGCTGCGCTGGATCTCGGCGGCCGGCATCGGAGGCGGGCCCTCCTGCTGCTTGATCGGTGCTCGCTCCTGCTTCTTGCACGCCGCGAGCAGCACGATCACGATCGCGAGCCGCTTCATGTTGCCTCGACGCGCGCGAGCACGACCGAGATGTTGTCGACGCCACCCTCCTCGTTCGCCGCGTCGATCAATCGATCGACGGCGTGGTCGAGATCGCGCTCGCTCATCAGGATGTGCTGGATCTGATCGTCCTTGAGCATGCCGGTGAGACCGTCGGAGCACAGCATGTACGTGTCACCGACGCGCGGGACCTCGGTGAAGATGTCGACCTGCACGCTCTCCTTCATGCCGAGTGCGCGCACGATCACGTTCTTGTGCGGCCAGTTCTCGGCCTCCTCGGGCGTGACGCGCTTCATCCGGATGTAGTCGTTGATCAGCGAGTGATCCTCGGTGAGCTGGGTCAGCTCCGTACCGCGCGCGCGGTAGCAGCGGCTGTCGCCGACGTGGCCGATGATCAAGTGATCGTCGAGGAAGTAGATGCCGACGCACGTCGTGCCCATGCCCTTGAAGCGCGCCTCGCGCTGGGACCGCTCCCAGATCTCGAGGTTCGCGAGCATGATGCCGGTGATCATGCGGTTGATGTCCTTGCGCATGTCGCGGTCGACCTTGTACGGCCAGGTCAAGATCTGCTGCTTGCCGGTCTCCGTGAAGTGATCGACGATCAGCTCGACGGCGAGCCGACTCGCGACCTCTCCGGATGCATGGCCGCCCATGCCGTCGCACACGATCGCGAGGCGTTCGCCGGTCTCCGGCAACGCGATCGAGTCCTCGTTGTGATCGCGTTTGCGACCGATGTTGGTATCGCCCGCAAATCGCACGCGTGCGCTGTCGAGCGGGAACGAGGTGCTCACCGGTGAAATTCTAGCAGCGTCGGTCGGATTGACTCCACTCTCGCGACTGACCATCCTCTAGGGGAATGAAGGAGCCAGGTCCCGCCTCGGGATGGTGGGGGTATGCCGAGGGCAACTCCACGCTGGTGGGGATCGTCGTCGCGATCGTCGTGGCGGCTGCTATCATCTTCTTCGCGCGCAGACTGTGGAGGCGTTGAATGGGTGTGCTCGCGACAGGCTCGGTGGCCGACCGTCCATGGGGGATGACCCTCGGTGCGCTGGGCATGCGCGGGCTCTCGGGCCAGCTCACACTCAGCGCCGACGGTAAGCCGTTCTGCGTGGCATTCGATCGGGGGGCCGTCGTCGGCGCGTCGTCACCGGTCGCCAACGACGCCGCCGTCCGGCTCGCACTGACCGGCAATCTCATCACGTCGAGCCAGGTCGCCGACATCGTGCGGCGGGTGGCCGCGGCGCCGGACCGCGACGAGGTCGACGTGCTCGCCGAGGCATGCCGCCTCCAGCCGGATCAGGCGCAGCGTCTGCGCCGCCGGCTCGTCGCGCAGCGTGCGGCGCGCACGTTTGCCGTCGATCAGGGCGAGTTCGTCGTCGAGGACGAGCGCACGATCGGTGGCGTCCCGGGCAGCGAGCTCGACGTCCGCACGATCATCTACCTGGGAGCCCGCAACCACCTCGGTGACGAGCGGCTCGGCACCGAGCTCGGTCAGCTCGGCGCGTGGTTCAAGCTCAAGCCGGAGGCGGTCGACGACCTGCCGCAGTTCGGCTTCACCGAGGACGAAAAGCCGGTCCTGCAGATGCTGCTGCAAGGCGCCAACCTCACGGACCTCCAGCTCTCCAACGCCGGTCTCGGCGTGCGTGTGGTCCGCGCCGTCACCTACGCGCTCGCCGCGTGCGGCGCCTGCGAGGCGAGCAGCACGCCGCGGTCGGCGCCGGGCCGCTCGCAGTCGCCGACCGTCCCGCCGCGCTCCGGCGGCCAGACCGTGCCGCCCACCAATGTGACCTCGTCGCCGAGGACCGTGCTGCGCACCGCCGCCCCCTCGGCGCCGCCGCGGACCGCGCCGACGACACCGTCCACGCACAAGACCGCGCCACTGGGCTCTCGTTCGCCCGCCGCGCCGAGCGAGCCGCCCGTCGACGAACGCCAAAGCGCGGGCGCACCGCCGATCGGTCGCGCGGGCTCGTCGAGTGCGCCGCCGGTCGCGGGCCGTGCAGCGACGCAGGATTCGTCGGTCGCGCGCACCGCGTCGGCGAGCTACCGCATCCCGATGGCGAACGATGTCAGCCGCGGACCCGGGACCCGCGCTGCGACCGGTGGGGAGTCGTCGTCATCGAGCTCGCGGCTGTCGTCGAGGGACCTGGGAGGCGGGGAGGAGACGCCCTCGTCGTCATCGAGCTCGCGGCTGTCGTCGAGGGACCTGCGCGCGGCGACAGGAGGCGATGCAGCGACGCCGGGGCGCACGCCGTCGGGTTCGAGGCCGCGCTCGCTGACCGGCGGGGCGCCGGCGACCGGGCGTACGACGACCGGGCCGACACCGCGCTCGCCAACCGGAGGTGCGCCGGTCGCCGGTCGCGCACCGACCGGCTCGAGCCTGCGGTCTCCGACTGGCGGCGGCCCGGTCGCGGGTCGCGCACCGACCCCGTCGAGTCCTGTAGCCGGCCGCGTGCCCACCGCGAGCGGGCTGGCGACTCCGCGCACGGTCACCGAGTCGACCGGGGTGCCGCGTGCGACCGAGACCAGCCGCTCGTCCGGCGGCACCTCATCGGGTCATGGCCAGGATCGCTCGCCATCGAGCGGCCTGCGCTCGTCACCGACCGGTGCGGGGCGCTCGTCGTCGTCGTCGTTGACCGCGCTGCCGCGCACCACGACCCAGAGCTCTGGACCGCATCTGCGACCACCCGTGGTCGGTCGCACGCCGACGCCGAGCGCCTCGCAGTCCTTGCGAGCGACGCGAACCGCCGCGCCGGCGATGCGACGACCCAAGCAGAGCACCGCTTCGACGCTCGAGATCGAGGCGCTGCTCGCGAAGAAGATCCCGATGCTCGACCAGGGCGTCGACTACTTCACGCTCTTCGGGCTGCCCCTCGGTGCGTCGCAAGATGACGTGCGCAGCACCTACTTCATGCTCGCCCGCAAGCTACATCCCGACCGGCTCGCCGCGATCGGCGTCGGCGACGAGGACCGCAATGCCCAGCGCTTGATGGCGTGCATCAACGAGGCGTTCGCGGTGCTGAACGACCCGATCCGGCGTGAGGAGTACGTGTCGATCCAGCGCCGAGGCGGCGAGGCGGCGGTGCGTGCCGAGGCGCAGAAGGCCGACGAGCTCGCGATGCGCGTGATGCGCGCCGAGGAGGCGTATCGCCAGGGCGAGATGGCGCTGCGCCGCGACCAGATCCCGCAGGCGGTGCAGTTCTTCGCGACCGCCGTGGAGCTACAGCCGAACGAGAGCGAGTACCAGGCGCTCTACGCATGGGCGCAGTTCGCCCAGGCCTCGGATAAGCAGGCGATCGCGGCGCAGACGCGCAAGGCACTGATTCGCGCCGCCGACGCGAACCCCGACGTGCCGACCGCGCGGTTCTACCTCGGCCGCGTCGAGCGCATGCTCGGCCGCGAGAGGGAGGCACTCGTCTACTTCTACGAGGTGCTGCGCATTCGCTCCAATCACTCCGAGGCGGCGAGCGAGGCGCGCATCCTCGAGCAGCGGCTCAAGAACCGTCGCTGATCTCGCCACGCTCGCGTCGCGACGAGTCGTGACTCGCAACTCGGACAGTCGGACTCTTCCATGCGCGATTCACACCCTGAATCGGCGGACGAGTCGGACGGCTGGGCCGGGTCCTCCGTGGACGCGCCCGATCACAGCGGCCAGCTCGCGATCGCGCCGGCGAGCGCGCGTGCGTCGTCGGCCGCGAGGGTGATCGCGGCCTGCTTCTGCCAGGCCTCGTGGATGCGGCGAAACCGGAGCAGCGCGACCTTGGCGGGCTTCCAGTCGCCGCCGGCCTCGCGCTCCTGAAATGCGACCGCGACGGTGGCCCAGCCGCGTGCCTCGAAGATCTCTCTCGCGAGCTGGCGGCGCACGGGCTCGCCATCGACCTCGAGATCGTAGTCGACCTCGTCGAGCTCCGCGATGGTCACGCCGGGCTCCGCGTCATGGAGGGGCCGTGGCCGCGGGCTCGGGCTGGGCGGTGCCGTCGGTGGGGTCGGTCAGCTCGAGCTCGGTGAAGGTGTCGGCGCCCGCGCCGGTGTGGGCCCGCACCCGCGCGGTGGTCTCGCGAGCGCCGCCGCCGTCCTCGATGCGCACGGTCAGCTCCTCGCCGAGCTCGAACAGGTAGGCGGTGCGCACCCGCACGACGGCGCCGGCGCGCTCGATCAGCTCGAAGACATCGAGCGGCTGCCCGGCGGCAAGGAGTAGCACGCGCGACGTGATCGCGTTCGCGGCAGGCTCCGGCATGCCCGCGGAGATTCCCACAGGCACGCGCGCACGCCAAGAAGCTCGCAGCCGTCATGGTACGCGCGGGCGCCTTCGGCTCTTCTACTGGCCTGCGGCCCGGGGTAACCTCACTCGGCTGATGCTCAAGCCGGTCGAGAAGCAGCGAGTAGCCGAGGAGATCGCCGAACAGCTGCGCGGCCTCATCCTCAACGGCCAGTACCCGCCGGGGTCGAAGCTGCCGCCCGAGCGCGAGCTGTCCAAGCGGCTGCGCGTCAACCGCGCGTCGCTGCGCGAGGCGCTCAAGAAGCTCGAGCACCTCGGGCTCGTCCGCATCCGGCAGGGCGACGGCACGCGCGTTCAGAACTTCATGGAGACCGGCGGCATCGAGCTGGTCCAGCACCTGCTGCCACTCGGCGGCGGCAAGCCGGAGCTGATCCGCGACCTGCTCGAGTTTCGTCGCATCTTCGGGCGCGAGATCGCCCGGCTCGCGGCAGCGCGCAGCACGCACGACAAGGACGGGCTCGCGAAGCTGCGCAGTCTCGCCGACAAGGCGGATCAAACGACGGGCGCCGCCGAGCTGTTCGACGTCGACTTCGAGTTCTACGTCGCACTCGCGTCACTGTCGGGCAACCAGGTCATGCTGCTGCTCATCAACACGGTTCGCGACGGCGTGCGCAGCTTCACGCCACTGCTCGCGAACCTCGCCGCACCGACGGACGCCGTCCGCAAGCACCACCGCGAGCTGATCGCGGCGATCGAGCGCTCCGACGTGGCCGGCGCCGGCAAGACCGCCGACGAGTACCTGCGCATGGGCGCCGAGATGGCCGCGCGCCTGGGCGGCCGCCCCGAGCTCCAGCCGCAACCCCTCCCCGAGTAACGCATGCCGGCGCTCACCCGGAAGGAGGTCGAGGAGATCGCGCTGCTCGCACGGCTCCACCTCGAGCCCGGCGAGCTCGATCGGATGCAGGAGGAGCTCGGCGCGATCCTCGAGCACTTCGGCACGCTCGCGCAGGTCGACACGACCGACGTCGCGCCGATGACCCACGCGGTCCCGATGGATCTGCGCCTGCGCCCCGACGAGGTCGCCCCGTCGCTGTCAACCGAGGAGGCGCTGCGCGGCGCGCCCGTCACGCAGGACGGCGTGTTCGTCGTACCGGCCATCATCGGCCCGGGAGCCACGGAATGATGCGGCCGCGACGAGGAGGCGGCGGGTGAGCGAGTGGCTGTCGGTCGCCGATACCGCGAAGCAGATCGCGGCCGGCGAGCGGACCGCGGCGAGCGTCGTCGAGCACCTGCTCGCGCGCATCGGCAAGCTCGACGCCGAGCTCGGCGCGTACCTCGCCGTCGATGCCGAGGGCGCGCGCGCCGCGGCCGCCGCGATCGATGCTGCACGTGCAGCCGGCCAGCGCCTCGGCCCGCTCGCCGGCGTCCCGATCGCGCTCAAGGACGTGATCGTGACCCGCGGCCTCGCCACGACCGCGGCCTCGAAGATCCTCGAGGGCTGGGTGCCGCCCTACGACGCGGCCGTCGTCGAGAAGCTGCGCGCCGCCGGCGCGATCGTGCTCGGCAAGGTCAACTGCGACGAGTTCGCGATGGGCTCGTCGACGGAGAGCTCGGCCTACAAGCGGACCAAGAACCCGTGGGACGCAGCGC
>DAIRFU010000393.1:0-6773 GCA_036794935.1 Kofleriaceae bacterium
GGCTGTTCCAGGCCGGCATCGTCGTGTTCTCGGGCAGCCTGTACGCGCTCGCGCTGACCGACATCAAGATCCTCGGCGCGATCACGCCGATCGGCGGCCTCGCATTCCTCGTCGGCTGGGCGTGGCTCGCGGTCAGCGCCCTACGCTGACCTCGGCGACGCCGGCTTGCTCGTCGACGTGGATCGGCACGTCGAGGAACGCGCGGATCGTCTCGATGTTCGTCGTCGCGTGCAGGGACAGCGGCGCCGCGGTGCGGAACCGGCCGCCGCCGGCGACCGCCATCGGGAGCAGCAGCTGATCGGCGAGGTGCTCGCCGATCGGCACGCCCGACGCGAGGTAGCGCGCGACGTCGTCGCACGCTCGCTCGGCGACCAGCTCCGCGCGCAGCCCCTTCTCGCCGTGGCCGGTGACCAGTGCGCGCGAGCCGGCGCGCTCGATCTCGATCATCAGCACGTTCGCCGGGCCGCCGCGGACGTCGACGGTCTCGCAGTCCTCGGGCGCGATCTGGATCCGCTCGCGGACGATCGCGAGCTCGCGGTCGGCGACGTGCGTCGGCAGTCGCGCGACGATCACCGTCGCGCGCTTGCCGGTCACCGGGCCGGCCTCGATCGCCGCGATCGGCTGCAGCTTGCTGCCGGGCCGCACCTCGAGCGAGAGCCGGCCGCCGCCGCCGGGGAACACGCCATGACGCTCGAGCACGAGCGAGACCTGCGCACCCATCGCGCGCAGGTGCGGCAGGAACACCCGCTCGAGGAACTCGAACGGTGGCGCGAGCGGGTTGTGGGTGCCGCCGGTCACCGTCGCGTGGAGCCCGCGGCCGAGCACGATCGCCGGCACGAGGACCGTCTGCACCACGAGCGCGGTCGAGCCCGCGCTGCCGATGTCGATCGTCAGCTCCTCGCTCGCGCCGGCGCCCGGCGTGAGCTCCAGCTCCTGCGAGCCGACCTCCGCGCCGCGGACCTGCCCGTGACACAGCCTCGCGGCGGCCTCCACGCACGCGAGGTGCTGCGGCTGCAGGCCGGGCCGCTTGCGTGCCGCCCGAATGCGCCGGATCCGCACCGGCTGCTGGGTGACGATCGACAGCGCGAGCGCGGTGCGCAGGATCTGCCCGCCGCCTTCGCCCGCTGACCCGTCGAGCTCGATCACGTCAGCCCTTCACGCACACGATCTGCCGCAGCTCGTGCACCACCTCGACGAGATCTGACTGCGCGGCCATCACCTTGGTGATGTCCTTGTACGCCATCGGCGTCTCGTCGATCACGCTCGCGTCCTTCTTGCACTCGATGCCCTCCGTCGCCTTGACGTGATCCTCGACGGAGAACCGCCGCTTCGCCTCGCCGCGCGACATCACGCGCCCGGCGCCATGGCTGCACGACATGTACGAGTCCGGATTGCCCTTGCCGCGGACGATGAAGCTCCGCGCACCCATCGACCCCGGGATGATGCCGAGGTCACCGAGCCGCGCGCGCACCGCGCCTTTGCGGGTGACGAACACGTCCTTGCCGAAGTGATGCTCGCGCTCGACGTAGTTGTGGTGACAGTTGACCGCGTGCTCGCCGAGCCCAAACGGCGGCAGCTGCGTGCGCGCCGCGGCGATCACCGCGTCCATCATCAGCTGGCGGTTCGTCATCGCGAACCGCTGCGCCCAGCTCACCGCAAAGGCGTAGTCCGCAAAATGCTCGGTGCCCTCGCGCAGGTACGCGAGGTCGCTGTCCGGCAGGTTCGTGACGTGCCGGCGCATGTCCTCCTTCGCGAGCGCGATGAAGTAGCTGCCGATCCGGTTGCCGACCCCGCGCGAGCCCGAGTGCAGCATGAACCAGACGTGATCGTGCTCGTCGAGGCAGACCTCGATGAAGTGGTTGCCGCCGCCGAGCGTGCCCAGATGATTGATGTCGTTGCCCTGGCCGATCTTCGGGTGCCTGGTGACGAGCTGCTTGTAGTCGGCACCGAGCCCCTGCCACGCCGCCGCCGCGTGCTTCGGGATGTCGTGCCACGCGCCGCGGTCGCCGCGCCCGCCGTTCGCGGTCCTCCCGTGTGGCACGGCCTTCTCGATCGCGAGCCGCAGATCCTTGACCGAGTCGGGCAAGCGCGTCGCGTCGAGGTCCGTCTCGATCGCCATCATGCCGCAGCCGATATCGACCCCGACCGCCGCCGGAATGATCGCCGCCTGGGTCGGCACGACGCTGCCGACCGTCGCGCCGATGCCGTAATGGACATCCGGCATCACCGCGACGTGATGGAACACGACCGGCAACCTCGCGACATTCTCGAGCTGCTTGCGCGCCGCGTCCTCGACGCCGACGCCGCGCGTCCACGCCTTGATGGGCACTCCAGAGGTCTCGATGAGCTCGTAGTTCGACATGGCTCTGCCAGGGGGCTGCCTGTCACAGCCTACGTCGCAAACGAAGCCGAACCTAGCCCGTGATGCTCAGTCGAGAGGGACGTTGGCGAGATCCATGAGGATGGGAGCGAGCGCGCGGCGTGCGGCATCGAGGCGCTCATCGAACGCCTCGGTAAGTGCATCGGCCGGATCCGGAGACAGGAATACGACCTTGCTGGCGCCGGCCTCGCGAATGATCGGAAACACAGCCGGGTCGGGTGCGAGACGCCTCAGATGATCGGGACCGAGTACGATGCCCCAGTCGGGTCCGGAGATCTCCGCATTCACTCGCTTGTCGTACCAGTAGTGCCCCTTGCGCTCCTGCGCACGCCGATGAAAGTCACGAGCCTGCGCGGCGCGAGGCTGGGAGCAAAGCGCAACCTTGTGGGCGTCGGAGTAATCGCGCTCGATGGTGATGTAGCCGGCGACTGCATGTAATGCCGCCGCGAGATCAATGAACGCGTCGATCGTGTTCGTTCGGGTTTCCGCGTTGTATGGAATGACGACGTACGAAGCAAGGAACGGCTTCGGTTCGTCGTAGGTCTCGATATGTCTACCAGTCCAAATTCGGGCACTTGCGATCAGCTCTCCCTGCCGACCGTTGTCGAGATCAGCCGCGTCACTGTCGCTAGCGAGCAAGCTTGCAGCCACGGCTACAGCCGTCTTGGACTGGTGGCCCCTATCGCGTTCCTTGACATTGATCGCGACCCGCGCGAGCACCTCGAAGCACGGTCGCGAGAGGATTTCCCCCACCTGAGTCGCAACTGTCGACTCTGCCCCAGGCGCTACTCGATGGTCGATGTGAACGACTAGCGTGTTCATCAGCAACCCGTTCGCCAGGAAACCGAGGTTGACTTCATTTCGTTGGTCTCGTCATCGATATCCGGGCACAGCTTGTAGCAGTCGACCCGCGACTCGAACTTTTCGCATTTTTTGAAGTCCGAGCTGCGGTCGATGAGCTTCTTGCGCACGTCTGCCTTATCGTTCAGCGTCGCGGCATAACGCCGCGCTTGATCTCGGCCTTTTCCGATCGCGCGCGAGTTGTCCGGCTTGAGCTCGATCACCATGCAACCTGACGCATAGATGCAGTCGGCGCGCCCCGAGTCCATAGAGAACTCCGAAACGGTGCAGTAGCTCGAGGAGCCCTGCCGATCCTTGTGCGCTTCATTTCCCTCTTCGATGAGGAAGCGCACCACCGGATGGTTCTTGCCACGCAAGCTCCGGGTCATGCGTCCGATCGTTTCCCATCGCTTTTCGATCTCGTCCTTCATGCTGCGAGCATCTGATTGCTTGTCCTTCAGCTTGTCGTCGGAGATGACCTCTTCGAGCATCTTGACAGCCTCTTCCTTGAGATCCTCGAGGTCGTCGTACTTGTCATCGAGCTCGCTGGCGACGCGAGAAGCTGAATCGGAAGCTACTGACGCGCGCTCCTCCTCGTCCGCTTCACAAACAGCCGTGACGATCCTTCTGGTCTCATCTGGCGTCAGCTCTCGCAGGTTCTGGTAGTCGCCCTTGAACCTCTCGGCCTTGTCCTTGGCTGCGCTCCAGTCACTGGCGGCGAACGCCACCGCAACCAAGCAGAACGCCGCTGACGCTGAAGCTAGAAGCTCGACAATGCGTCTCCGCTTGTTCGCCGGGCATGCCGGGCTACAGATCGCGGCGGTACCCTGCAGCTATTTGCGGCAAACCTGGCCGGGGCCGTCGGCGATCGTGATGCACGTGGTGCCGGCCGGGCACTCGGTGCCGGTCTGGCAGCGGACCTCGCAGCTCTTGAACTGCGGGCCGCGCGCGCCGGCGATGCCGTAGTAGCTGACGCACGTCAGGCCCTCGGCGCACGCATCGTTCGCGCCGCAGTTCTCACCGATACCGGGACCGCCGGTGGGCCAGCTCGGCGTCGGCTCGGCGGCACCGGACCCGTTCGCGCCGCCGGGCCCCTGCGTCGGGCCCTGGTTCGGCGTGGGCTGCGTGGGCGATCGAGATCCGGAGGCCGGGGCGGGCTTCTGCGGGCAACCGCATGCGGTGAGCAGGAGGAACGTGAGGAGCGCTTTCATCGGTACCCTTGGGCTTGCAGGTTGAACAGGGTCGCGTAGCGACCGCCTCGCGAGACTAGCTCGTCGTGCGTGCCGCGCTCGATGATCCGGCCATGATCGAGCACGATGATCTGATCGGCCATCCGGACGGTCGAGAACCGGTGCGAGATCACGATCGCGATCTTGTCATCGGTCAGCTCGCGGAACCGCTCGAAGATCTTGACCTCGGCCTCGGCATCCATCGATGCGGTCGGCTCGTCGAGGACGAGGACATCCGCCTCCTGGCGCATGAACGAGCGGGCGAGCGCGATCTTCTGCCACTGGCCGAGTGACAGCTCGCGGCCGGCCCTGAACCAGCGACCGAGCTGCGTGTCGTAGGTGTCCGGCATGGTCTCGATGAAGTCGCGCGCGAGCCCGCGCTCGGCGGCGTCCTCCCAGCGCGTGCGGTCGTCGTACGCCCGATCGTCGCCGGCACCGATGTTCTCGCCGACCTTGAGCTGATAGCGCACGAAGTCCTGGAAGATGACGCCGATCCGGCGATGCAGCGCGGACGGCTGCCACTCGCGCAGGTCGCGGCCGTCGAGCGTGATCCGGCCCTGCGTCGGCTCGTAGAGGCGCGTGAGCAGCTTGATCAGCGTCGTCTTGCCGGAGCCGTTCTCGCCGACGATCGCGAGCTTGCTGCCCGGCGGGATGTGCAGCTCGATGCGCTCCAGCGCGGCCTCGTGCGATCCCGGATACGTGAAGCCGACGTGCTCGAAGCGCACGCCATCGCCCGGGCGCGTGCCCTCGGTCGCGGTGCCACTCGGTGTCATGGTCGGCGTGTCGAGGAACTCGTAGAGGTTCGACATGTACAGGTTGTCCTCGTACATGCCGCCGATGTCGCCGAGCGCGTTCGACAGCGCGGTCTGTGCCTGCTTGAAGACGAGCACGTACATCGTCATGTCGCCGAACGAGATCTGTTGATCGATCGTCGCGAACGCGATCCACAGGTACATGCCGTAGAACGCGGCCTGGCCGATGGTGCCGAGGATGAGCGCCCACACGCCGCGATGGATCGTGATGCGGCGGTCGTCGGCGTAGAGCTTCTCGAAGATCTGCTTGTAGCGGCGCAAGAAGCGCGGTCCGAGGCCGAACAGCTTGACCTCCTTCGCGTACGCGTCCTGCGCGATCACCATCTCGACGTACATCTGCTCGCGCGTCTCGGGCGTGCGCCAGCGCGACAGCCGGAACGCGTCGCCGGAGAACTTGAGCTCGGCGATGAACGGCGGGATCGCGGCCGCGATCAGCACGGCGAGCGCGATCGGCGAGAACGCGGCGAGCAGACCGCCGAGGCCGATCAGCGTGACCAGGGCCTGGCCGAGCTCGAACGCCTGCGAGACCAGCGACAGCGGTCGCGACGACGCCTCGCGCCGCGCGCGCGTCATCTTGTCGTACAGCTCGGAGTCCTCGAACTGCATCAGCTCGAGCGTGAGCGCCTTGTCGAGGATCTCGACGTTGATCCGCTGGCCGAGCTGCGCGCGCAGCAGCGAGCGGAAGATGCCGAGCGTGCGCTGGATGAGCGCCGCGGCGACGACGAGCGCGAGCTCGGCGCCGACCCACATCATGGCCTCGTTGTGATCGCCGCTCGTGGTCTGGCGCGCGATGTCGATCGCGTTGATCAGGCGCTTGCCGACGTACGCGATGCCGGTCGGCAGCACGCCGCCGATCAGGCTCCCGAGCGCGAGGCCGAGCGTCAGCCCGCGATTCGTCGACCACACGAGCTGGACGGCGCGCTTGATGTAGCGGAACACGCCCAGGTAGCTCTTGAGCTCGAGCTTCTCGGGGGGCGGCGGTGTACCGCCGGCCTTGTGGACGACCACCGCCTTCGCCGGGCCTCCGCCACCTCCGCCGCCTCCGCCTCCGCCTCCACCGCCGCCTCCACCACCACCGCCACCTCCACCGCCGCCTGCGGCGATGGGTGCTGGAGCAGCGATGACGGCCATGGCGGACACTTTACTCGCGCGCGCTGTGTCGCGACACCGCCTGACAGGCTGGGTTTACGTCTTGCTCGGCAGGTACGCGCGCGGCAGGGCACCGGTGAGGTACTGGCGGCGGCGGCGGCGCTTGCCCCAGCCGCGCAGGCCGAGGAACGTGAGGAACCCGGCGAGCACGCCGCCGACGCCGATGAACGGCTCGAGCCCGAGCAGCGGCAGCCCGAGCCCGATGATCATCGCGACGGTGGCACCGATGCCGGTCTGCCAGACGATGTCGGCCGCGTGCTGGCGCACCCAGGTGTCGTACTGCGTCTCGCACTCCTTGCACCACGGTCCGCCGCCCTTGGGCATCTCGGTCGCGCAGCGCGGGCACTTCATACCGCCAGCATA
>DAIRFU010000394.1:0-6770 GCA_036794935.1 Kofleriaceae bacterium
CACCGCGCGGATCACGGCTGCCTCACCATGTGGCACTGCAGGCAGAGCGCCTGCTGGTCGTGGCAGGTCATGCAGGCGCGGACGTTGACGCGTGCCGCGCCGCCGTGCTCGGTCGCGAACGTGCCGGGGAAGCCGTGCGACCGCGGGCGCTGGCTGTGACACGCGGTGCAGAACTCGATGACGTGACACCGCGCGCAGCGATCGCGATCGGCGGCCGCCTCGGCGCCGTGATCGAGCTCGCGGAACGTGATCCGGTGATCCGCGGGCCGCATGGTCTGGTGGCACTCGTCGCAGGTGTCGCGTCCGTTGCCGGACATCTGGGTGTGACAGCCGCCGCAGCGTTCGCCGTCGCGCTCGGCCGCCTCGGCGTGATCGCGGCGAAACGCGAGCGTGTGATCGAGCGGGCGTTCGGTCGCCGGCAGGTGGCTGCGCGGCGCCAGCGACGTCAGCGTCTGCGCGCGCGCGCTGTGGCAGGTCTCGCAGGCGCGCATGCGCAGCTCGGTCGGCGTGCGCTGCGAGTCGTCGTGGCAGGTGACGCAGCGCTCGACGCGCGGCGCCGCGTGGTCGCCGTACGTCGTCGACCGCGCGCTCTGCACGTGGCACTCCTCGCAGCGGATCGCGGTGCCGCGGCGATCGGTGCGGTGACGCGCGTGATCGAAGCGCAGGTCGCCCTTGATGAGCCGCGCGCGCGCGCGCAGGTTGACGCCCGACTTGTGGCAGCCGCTACACGTCGTCATCGCCGGCGCGTCCTCGAGCTTGGTCTCGGGCGCGTGACAGCGTGCGCAGGTCGCGTGGTTCGGCGTCGCGAGCACGCCGTCGCGCACGTGACAGTCGGCGCAGGCCACGTGGAAGCCGACCTTGTCCTCCATCCGCGGCAGGTCCATGTGGACCTGGTGCGAGAACCGCACCGGCTCGGCCCGCCACACGCCTTCGACGGGGTAGGGCTTGAGCGGAGCGGCGAGCGGGCTCGCGGTCACCTTCGTGTGGCAGACCTCGCAGAGCGCGCCGGGCGCCGACAGGAACGCCTGCTTGTGGCACGTGTCGCACGGCGCGTGGTCGTTCGCGCCGGGCCGCTCGCCCATCGTGTGGCACTTCTCGCACGCGATCTGCGCGTGCTGCGCGTGCGAGAGGCGCGTCTTGTCGAGCGGCGGCGCCGGCGTCTCCACCGTACGAGCCGACGAACAGCCGATCGCCAGCGCGACCGCGATGAGGAACGGAGTCCAGCGAGCCATCCCCGAGGCCGCGTCGACGGTAACACGTTCAGAGCGGTGGCAAGGTCCCGGCCACGGCGTCGAGCCGATCTTCGTGCACGAGGTGTGGCCGGCAGGCGGTCAGCGCCCGCCGCGCGCGGATCAGCCGGTTCTCGCCGGCGGGGCGCCACCACGCGATCGCGAAGCCGCGCACGCCCTCGGGCGTGTACGCGACGACGACGCGGTCGCCCGCCAGCGTCGCCACGACCGGTGCGATCGCGTCGAGCGCGGCATGGACGACCACCATGCCATCGGCAGCGACGAACGCGCGCGCCTGGCCGAATAGCCGCTCGACGAATGCGGCGTCGGTCGCCCGCCAGCGCGCGCGAACCGGGCCGAGCCCCGGCTCCGGGATCGGCGCGTTGCAGGTGACGAGCTCGCAGCCGCCGCGCAGCTCGGCGGGGACGCCGTCGGCGAGATCGGCCTCCACGAAGCTCGCGTGACGGATGCCGGTGAGCGCGCTGCCGAGCGTCGCGTAGTGCACCGCGCGCGGGTTGAGATCGGCGCCGACGATCTGGGCGGCCAGCTCGGGGCGGAGCAGGGCGGCGAACCCGGAGCCGCAGCCGAGATCGAGCCAGCGCGTGACGCGGCCGGGCGGTAGCGCGCGCGCGAGGTGATAGCTCGAGTCGTCGGGCCAGCACACGATGTCGAGGCCGTCGCTGGTGTCGAGCCGGTCGCAGACGAGCAGCGCCTGACCGAGCGGCAGGATCGAGACCCGCGCGTGGATGCGGCCTGCCTCGATCGCGACGAGCCGCTCGCGCTCGAGCTCCTCGGCAAGCGCGACACGCCCGACCGGCACGTCCTGACCGGCGACGAACAGCGCGAGCAGCGTGCTCGCCGGCGTCGCCGGGCGGTCCGGGGGCACGAGCGCCGGCAATGCGGACAGCCGATCGGTGCCGGCCCAGGCGGCGAGTGCACGCGGCGAGAGCCCGGCGTCGTGCAGCCACGAGCCGAGCGCGGCCCGCGCGGTCACGGCTGCGCCAGGTACAGCCGCGCGAGATCGTACTCGGCGTCCATGACGAGCCTGGCCTCGACGACCTTGCCGAGCAGCTTGCGCGCGCCGGCCGGTGTCGCCGCCTCTGGATCGAGGCCGAGCACGACGCTGTAGAACGCGAGCTCGGTCTTGCGCGGCCCGGTGATCGCCGCCGCGCGCAGGGTCGCGAGATCGGTGCGGCCGGTCGCCGCCTGCGCGAGCAGCTCGTACCAGAGGTTGCCCTGGCGGCTCGCCAGGTACTCGAGGGCCTGACGATCGCTCGGTTCACCGCGTCGCCGCGCCTCACCGACGACCCACAGGGACATGTAGATCTTGTAGAGCTCGCCGACGTCGCTCTGGGTCAGCGCACGGTGCACGATGTCGAGCGCCTCGCCGTAGTTGCCGGCCTGGATCAGGAACGCCGCCGCGGTCGCGTAGTTCGCCGCCGCCGTCGGATCGGAGTCGATGCCCTCGAACACGAGATCGACCGCCTTCTCGGACTCGCCGAGGAACCACAGCGAGCGCGCGAACTCGATCTTGCGCTCGGCGCGGATCTCGATCGGCAGCTCGGAGTCGGCACCGAGCGACGCCCACAGGCGCATCGCATCGAGGTAGAAGTTGACCGCGTCGCGGCCGTGACCGGCGGCGCGCGAGGCATCGCCGGCGATCCGCGCGAGCTTGGCGCGGCGCACGTGGTCGCTCTTGGTCTCGCCGAGGAGCGCGATGCCGGCCGTCGCGTAGCGGAGCGCGGAGTCGAGCCGGTCGGTCTTGTAGTGAATCGTCGCGAGCGTCTCGTACGCATCGATCGACGGCGCGCGCTCGAGCGAGGCGACGAGCGCCTGCTCCGCCTCGTGCAGCTTGCCCTGGCTGAGCAGGCCGCGGCCGAGCGCGGTCTCTCCGTTCGCGGCGACCAGCGACCACGCACGCTGCGGCGCCTTGCGCGAGACCTGCTTCGTGTAGCGCGCGAGGTCGTGGTACGCGCTCTTTGCCGCGGCGGGTCTGCCACCGAACGCGAGCCGCGCGATCCGCTCGGCGTATAGCTTGCCGAGCCGGAGCGCGAACGCGCTGTCGACATCGCCGCCGCGCGCGCGGACCGCGGCCTCGTACAGCGCGATCGGCTGCTCGACGCGCCCGAGCGCCGCCGCATCGCGTGCCGCGGCGGAGAGCAGGGCGCCATCGCCGGGGAACGCGCGCAGGCCGGCGAGACAGACCGCGAGCGCGGCGCCCGGATCGCCGTTGTCCTTGTCGTTGCGGATCTTGTCCGCGAGCTCGGCGTACGCGTTCGGGCCGCCGTGCCGTGCGACCAGCTCGGCGCGGATCGCCAGCTCGCGGTCGGCGCCGAGTCCCTTGATGATCGCGAGGTGGGTGTGGATCTGCTCGGTGCGGCCGGCCCGAGCGAGCGCGATCGCGATCCGCTGCGACGTCGCGAGGATATCGTGATGCGCGCGCACGAGCTGGATCGACGCGCCATGTGCGGCGATCAGCTCCGAGATCGCGCGCTGGCGGGCCTCGAGCAGGCCGACATAGTTGTCGACGAGCCAGGGCAGGGGCACCGCGAGTACCGTGGGCTGCAGCAGCTGGATCGGCTGCGCGCGCTCCGCGTCGGGCCCGTTCTCGGCGGCCTCGAGCTCGTCGGCGAAGCGCAGCACCTCTTCGAGCTCGCCCAGGTGTTCGGCCCGGCGCTCGGGCTCGACCTCGGCGAGCTCGACGAGCGCGGCGATCGTCGGCTCGAGCGCGCCGGACTTCGCGAACGTGGCGCGGAGCTGGCGCAGCAGCGCGGCGTGCGGCTGGAGGCCGCGACCGACCTCGGCGGGATCGAGCTGCCAGAGCGACGCGAGCTGATAGAGCAACAGCTCGGCCTCGAACGGCTTGTCCTCCTCGAGTGCGTCCGTGATGCGTGCGGCGATCGCGCTCGCGATGCCGTCGCGCACCCGGTCGCGCTCGGCGCCGAGCGGCAAGACCCAGAGCTGATCGATCGCCTGATCGCGATCCGAGTCGTCGCGCAGCTGCATGGGTGCATCCGGCCAGGCGGGCGCACGCTTCATGGCAGGGCCGCACGCCACACAGGCGAGCAGCAGCGCGACGAGGACCCTCATACGAACAAGGTAGCATCGTCGAATCGTCATGATCGTTGTATGGTGCAACACGTGCAACCGACAGGCATCGTGGTCCAGAAGTACGGCGGCTCCTCGGTGGCCGACGTCGACAAGATCCGGCTCGTGGCGCAGCGCATCGCACGTACGAAGCAGGCCGGCAAGAAGGTGGTGGTCGTCGTCTCCGCGATGGGCAAGACCACGAACTCGTTGATCGAGAAGGCGAAGGCCATCAGCCCGTCGCCGTCGCGCCGGGAGCTCGACATGCTGCTGACCTGCGGCGAGCGCGAGGCGATGTCGCTGCTCTCGATGGCCTGCGCCGAGGAGGGGCTCGAGGCCATCTCGTTCACCGGCTCGCAGGCCGGCATCCTGACCAACGACCGTCACTCGGGCGCGCGGATCGTCGAGGTCCGCCCATTTCGGATCGAGGACGAGCTCGATCGCGGCAAGGTCGTGATCGTCGCCGGGTTCCAGGGCGTGTCGTACAAGCGGGAGATCACGACGCTCGGCCGCGGCGGCTCCGACACGACCGCGGTCGCGCTCGCCGGCGCGCTGCGCGCGGACTACTGCGAGATCTGCAGCGACGTCGAGGGCGTGTTCAGCGCCGACCCGCGCATCGTCGATGCCGCGCAGCTGCTGCACTCGATCAGCCACGACGAGATGCTCGAGCTCGCCGCGCAGGGCGCGAAGGTCCTCCACGACGCCTCGGTGGAGTTCGCACGCAAGTCGGGCATCGCGCTCTACGCACGGGCGACGAACAAGGACGGCGGCGGCACCCGCATCGACTTCACGCCGGAGCGCGAGCGAGTGGTCGCCGCGGTCACCGGCCAGCAGTCACTGATCCGCGTCCGCGTGTCCGGCGGCGCCGCGGTCGAGCACTGCCTGCAGATCATCGAGGCGGCGTCGATCCCGCTCACCCACCTCGACCTCGAGGGCAAGGAGCTGCGCTGCTGGTTCACGATCGCCGACGTGCCGGACTGGTCCGAGGTCAGAAAGCGCCTCGACACCGTGCTCGCCGATCAGATCGAGTTCGGCGAGGAGGGGGCCGTCACGATGGTCGGCCACGGCATTGGCGGCAACCCCGGCATCATCAACAAGGCACGCGCGAGCGCGGTGGGTGCCGGCGTGCCGCTCAATGCGGTCAGCGTGTCGCCGCTGCGCGTGACGCTGTGGTGCGACCGCCAGCACGTCGACAACCTGGTGCGCGCGCTGCACGCGACGTTCATTGATCCCGCGGGGCCGGAGTGAATCCGGTCCCGCTCCATCTCGGGTAAAATGGGCAAGACTCCGCCACTCGCGGTGCTTTCGCGATTCGTGCCGCACCTCGGCCGCATCGGCCGCGCCGAGCGCTGGCGCCGGATGCGCGGCCGGCCGCGGATCTGGGCGCACCGCGGCGCCTCGGCGCACGCGCCGGAGAACACGCTCGAGGCGTTCGAGCTCGCGCGGACCGCCGGCGCCGACGGCATCGAGCTCGACGTCCGCCTCGATCGCGACGGCACCGTCGTCGTGTTCCACGATCGCGCACTCGATCGGCTGTGCGGGCGGCCGGGCTCCATCGAGCAGCTGTCGGCGGCGGAGCGCAGGACCCTGCGCGTCGCCGGGGCTGCGGTGCCGACGCTCGAGGACGTGTTCGGCATGCTCGGCGACCTCGAGCTCGACGTCGAGATCAAGTCGAACCAGCCCGGCCGCAACGGCGCGCTCGTCGAGGCGACCGCGAAGGTGATCCGGCAGAGCGGTCGCGCCGAGCAGGTGCTGGTGTCGTCGTTCGATCCGTTCTCGCTCGTGCACCTGCACCGCCTGCTGCCCGACGTCGGCCTCGCATTTCTGTTCGGCGCCGACCAGTCGCTGCCGATCCGTCGGGGCTGGCTGGCGCGCGCGATGGGCGCGGGCGTGGTGCATCCCGAGCACACCCTGTGCACCGCGGCGACGGTCAAGGCGTGGCATCGGTCGGGGCGGCCGATCAACGCGTGGACGGTCGACGATCGCGACGAGCTCCTGCGGCTCGCCGCGCTCGGCGTCGACGGGGTCTTCACGAACGATCCCGCGCACGCGCTCGCCGTGCTCAGCGCGTGAGCTGCGCCGGCGCCGGCGCCGGCTTCGCGCTACCGGCATCGACGCGCGGCTCGATCGCGAACGCGAGCTCGAGCTTCGTGTCGCCGCGCCACAGCTGCGCGCGCAGCTCGTTCGCGGTGCGCAGCGAGTCCCACACCGACTGCAGCTGATCGGGGCGCGACAGCGGCTTGCCGTTGACCGCGAGCAGCACGTCGCCGGGCACGACGTCGACGTCGACGAGCGGTCCGTTCTGATCGAGCAGCTGGACCAGCTCCCAGCCGATGAAGCGCTTGCCGTCCATGTGCGGGGTGACCTCGAGCTGGCGCAAGAACGCGCCCGGTCCGCCGTCGAGCACCGCGATCAGCTTCGTGCGCTCGATCGTGCCCATGCGCAGGCCCTTGC